>CAZVDA010000005.1:0-29904 GCA_964625365.1 uncultured Thiopseudomonas sp.
CGTAACTGGCCGGCTCGTCATTAAAGGTCAGCTGCAATTCGCGGCAAATCAGCAATAGCTGACGATGGGCATCACGCCACTCCAGCATGCGCAGGAAATTGACGTAGTTCTGGCGACACCAGCGCCGCGCACCGCTGCTGCCCTGCTCCTGGCGCAGCTGTTCAAAGTCGCGCCATAGGTTGATCAACGCGGCAAAGTCGGAATCTGGATCTTTCCACTGGGCATGCGCCTGATCAGCGGCTTGCTGTTTATCTGCCGGGCGCACCCGTGCATCCTGGGTGGAGAGCGCACTGGCCACGATCAGCACCTCGCGTAGGCTACCCTGTTCAGCAGCGGCCAGCAGCATGCGCCCCACTCTAGGGTCAATCGGCAAGCGTGCCAGTTGACGACCTAATGGAGTTAGCTCATTAGCCGTGGTGACCGCCTGCAACTCCTGCAAAGTGGTAAAACCATCGGTGATGGCGCGACCTTCCGGCGGTTCGATAAAGGGAAAATCCTCAATCGCGCCGAGACGCAAATGCAGCATCTGCAAAATCACTGCCGCCAGGTTGGTGCGCAGGATTTCCGGATCGGTAAACTCGGGGCGCGACAGGTAATCGCTCTCGCTATACAGACGAATGCAGATACCCGCCTCGACCCGTCCGCAGCGCCCCTGACGCTGGTTGGCGCTGGCTTGCGACACGGCTTCGACCGGCAGGCGCTGTACCTTGGCACGGTAGCTATAGCGGCTGATGCGGGCTGTGCCGCTGTCAATCACATAGCGGATGCCGGGCACGGTCAGCGAGGTTTCCGCCACGTTGGTGGACAGTACGATTTTGCGCTGGGGCTGCGGCTGGAAAATCTTCTGTTGTTCGTTGGGCGACAGCCGCGCATACAGCGGCAGCACCATGCTGTGTTTCAGCTCTGCCTTGCGCAGCACCTCGGCGCAGTCGCGAATTTCCCGCTCGCCAGGCAGAAACACCAGCACATCGCCGGGCAGGCGTTTTAGGCTGCACTCATGCTGTTCGATTTCTTCCAGCGCACGCAGAATGCCCTGCTCCACGCTGAGGTCGTCTTCCAGTGCCTGGCCTTCGGCATCGCGTTCGCCGAGCAGCGGGCGGTACCAGGTCTCGACTGGGTAGGTGCGTCCCGATACCTCGATAATTGGCGCATCGCCAAAATGTTTGGAAAAACGCTCCAGATCAATGGTGGCCGAGGTGATGATGACTTTCAGATCGGGGCGCTTGGGCAGGATCTGTTTGATATAGCCGAGCAGAAAGTCGATGTTGAGGCTGCGTTCGTGCGCCTCGTCGATGATTAATGTGTCGTAGCGTTGCAGAAAGCGGTCATGGCCGGTTTCTGCCAGCAGGATGCCGTCGGTCATCAGCTTGATCAGCGTCTGCTCGTTACTGTGATCCTCGTGACGGACCTGAAAACCGACCAGCCCGCCCAGCGGTGTATGCAGCTCTTCAGCAATCCGTGTGGCTACGCTGCGTGCCGCCAGCCGCCGGGGCTGGGTGTGGCCAATCAGGCCCTGCACACCACGGCCCAGCTCCAGACACAGCTTGGGCAGCTGGGTGGTCTTGCCCGAGCCGGTCTCGCCGGCAATCACCAGTACCTGATGCTGTTCCAGTGCTTTTTTAATGCTGTCGCGGTGCTCGGCAATCGGTAATTGATCGTCATAGTCGATACGCGGCAGGCTGGCGCGGCGGCGTTCGACCATAGCCACCGAATCCAATAGGCGCTGTTGCAGCTGTTGCTGACGCTTTTCGTCCGGCTGTTTGCGCAATTGCTGCCACTGGCGGCGCAGCGGGAACTGGTCGCGCAGCATGGCTGCGGGCAAGAGCTTGTGGAAATCCTGGGGCGTGACGGAATCAGACTGGGGCATGAACGGGGCTATCGACAGCGGAAAAAGGCGCTATTGTCGCAGAAAGCGCTCCGCTGCCCAACAGCACGCTAAAACACAAACAACAGTAGCAGGGCCAGCAACGTGCCCAGCACATAGGAAAATACCGTGCTGTAAAAGTGCCATGGCTCGTCGTCGCGCTGGAAATAGCGGATGCGCCCCCACCAGCCCTGCCCCATCACCACACCGTTGCGCCACGCCCCCAGCAACTGCCAGACAAAAAAGCACGCGCAAGCCAGCCCTATCAATTTGTACATATTTGCTCCGTATCCAGCCCGACCTGACAGCCATTGTCCCATTTGTTAGCATGTTTTCGTCATGAAAGGAGTATTCCATGCAAAGCTTTATTGAACTCTGGGCCCACTGGTCCACCAGCTACCCCCTGCTGGAAACCCTGGTGTATGCCAGCGGCCTGATCCTGCTGTCGGCGATCGTCAACCAGGTGGTCAAGAAAATTCTGGTGCGCGGTTTTTACAGCGTACTGCGGCGCATCACCAAGGGGCATTCGGATGATTTTGGCGTGGTCAAACGTCTGGCCAACATTGCCCCCGCACTGGTGATCAGCTCGGGGCTTCACGCGGTACCGCACCTGCCGGACACGCTGACCAGCGTCATTCTCAATGTAGTCAGCGGCTTTGTCATCCTCACCCTGGCGCTGGCGCTGGCCGCCATGCTGGATGTGGTCAATTTCCTGTACAGCCAGCGGCCCGACGCCCAGCGCAAGCCCATCAAGGGCTATCTGCAGGTGATAAAGATCATCGTGTTTGCACTGGCTACGCTGCTGATTATTGCCACGCTGATTGACCGCTCGCCGCTGATCCTGTTCTCGGGGCTGGGTGCCATGGCGGCGGTGCTGATGCTGATTTTTCAGGACACCCTGCTGTCACTGGTGGCCAGCGTGCAAATCTCGTCCGGCGACATGATCCGTGTCGGCGACTGGGTGGAAATTCCCGCACTGGGCGTGGACGGCGATGTGATCGACATTGCCCTGCACACGGTCAAAATCCGCAACTTTGACAAGACCGTGACCACGGTACCCATCAAGCGCTTTATCAGCGATGCGGTGAAAAACTGGCGCGGCATGCAGGAAAGCGGTGGCCGGCGCATCAAGCGCAGCCTGCTGATCGACCAGCAAAGCATTGCCTTTCTGGATCAGGCACGCATGCAACACCTGCAGAACTTCAAGCTGATGTACGGCTACTTTGATAGTAAAATCAACGAACTGAACCAGTGGAACGAGCGCCATATCCACGCCAAAGCCGGTGAAACTGCCGACACCCGCCGGCTGACCAACCTGGGCACCTTTCGCGTGTATATCGAGCGTTATTTGCGCAACCATCCAGGCGTCAACCAGGACATGCTGCAGATTGTGCGCCAGCTGCAACCCACTCCCGAGGGTCTGCCGCTGGAGGTGTACTGTTTTACCGCCACTACCGCCTGGGTGGCATACGAAGGTATCCAGTCCGATATTTTTGACCATCTGCTGGCAATTGCTCCCGAGTTTGGCCTGCGTGTATACCAGGCACCCAGTGGCGGGGATTTTTCCCGCTTGATAAACCCATAAAAAACGCCAGCCAGACTCGAACCTTGCGGCTGTCCGGCATCCCTGCCCCGCAGTGTTCAGGCCTGGCTGGCGCTTCTCAAAACCGCTGACGGCAACGCACAAGGTTTGCCCGCCTGTTGTGCCGTCAGCGTCTTATCGAGCCGTTAAAAGCTCATGTCCAGTCGTGTCCACCAGATACGGCCGGTTTCGTTGATGCGGGTATCGGCCGGATAGCCAAAACCGCCGCTGCCGGCCAGGTTGAGGTGTTCGCTGTACGTCTTGTCAAACAGGTTGTCGATACCGGCACTGACCTTCCAGTTGGCATTGAAGCGGTAGGCTGCGTTGGCGGAAAACACGCCAAAGCCCGAGCTTTTGCCAAAGTCCTTGCCGGCTACGTTGCCGCGGCCACGGTCGCGGTCATCCACGCGGTTTTGCGCGGCCACCACACGCCACAGGCCACCGGTACTCCAGTTGCCCTGCTCATAACTCAGGCCCAGACGCGCCTCCAGCGGCGGCATTTGCGGCAGCGGCTTGCCGTCACTGCTGTTTTTACCCCAGGCATAGGCCAGGCTGGCGTCAGCCTTCCAGCCCGGTGCAAAGCGGTGCGAACCGCCCAGCTCCGCGCCCATGATGCGGGCATTGACGTTGTCAATGTAGGTCATGGTGTGCAACGGGTTCATGCCCGGCATATAGCTGAACAGGATGTAATCACGGATGTAGCCCACATACCCCGAGGCCCACAGCTCGACTGGCCCCTGTGCATACTGGATGCCAAAGTCCAGCTGGGTGGTTTTCTCCGGTTGGGTGCTATAGAAAGCCGATGGTCCGCCATTGCGCATGTGGTTGGCACCGGTAAACATTTCCCAGTAATCCGGGAAGCGCTGGCTATGCCCCAGCCCGATGTAACCGGTTGCCGGCAGGCTGGCCAGATCATGTTCATGGCGAACAAAGCCGCTGGGCAGGGTTTTGCTGGTTGTATTGTTGTAACTGGGGTTGTTGAAACAGCCCATGCCCATCATGTTGCACAGCTGGCTGCGCTTGTCGCGGGCGCGGTGACGGTCCACACGCAGGCCGCTCACCAGCCGGTCACGCTCGGCCATCTGCCAGGTGGTTTCGGCAAACAGCCCCCATTGGCCAAACTCGGCATCCTTTTTCAGGTTCTGGTTCTTATAGGTGGCCGCAGCGCCCTTGCGCGCGCGGTGCTCGTTACGCTGGGCATCGACTCCAGCCACCAGACCGATGTCGCCCCACTGCCAGGAACCCTTGACGCGGGCACCCAGGGTGCGGCGATCCACCTGACTGACAAAAGGATTGCGCATCATGGCCATGGCCGCATTGGCATCCGGATCACGCAACTTGTAGTTGTCCATGACGTGGTCAGCGTAGTTGTAATAAACCTGCGCCTCCAGCGCCTGCCAGGTATCGGTCAGGTTCTCCTGCTTGAAGCGCAGGCCCAGGCTTTCACGCTTGAACCGGGTGCCGTCCATGCCGCGACCGGCATAGCGCGACTCGCCATCACCGGCGCCGGCGGTCAGCTCCAGCAAGGTGTTTTCACCGGGTGTCCAGCCAAGAGCCACATCGCTGTTCCACTTGTTCCAGCGTGAAGGCACGCGCTTGCCGTCGCCATCGTTGTAGTCGTGGGCCTTGGTCTGGTTGCCGCTGAGGCGCAGATAACCCTGCTTGTTACCCAGCGCGGCATCCAGATTACGGTCAAAACGGCGGTTGGAACCCACTAGCACATTGGCGTCGATACGGGTGTCAAAGTCTTCAAACTGCTCCGGACCACGTTCAAACAGCACGGTTGCCGCCGAGTTGCCAGGGCCCCACTGCACGCTTTGCGGGCCCTTGATCACGGTCAGCTTGTCGTAGGTTTCCGGCGCAATATAGGAACTGGGCGAGTCCATACGGCTCGGACAGGCCCCCAGCATTTCGCCACCGTTGGTCAGCAGCTTGAGACGCGAGCCAAACATGCCGCGAAACACCGGATCGCTGTTGACGCCGCCGCTACGCAGGGCAGAAAAACCCGGAATGGTTTTCAGATAATCCGCACCATCACTGGCCGGCACCGGCTGACGCGGCAGTTTGGGATCGGTGACCACAGTGCCCGGGGCGCTTTGCGCAACACCGGTAACCACGGCAGTCGGCAGATAGGTGGTGTCGCGCTCCTGGGCACCGGCCTGGCTGGCCAGCGCCAACATCACGGCAACCGTCAGCGGCTGCCTGTAAAAAGTAATTTTTCGCATGCATTTACCTGCAGGAGCCTGCATATGCAGAGCTCCTCCTTTCATCAGTTCAAGAAATGGTGACAAGGCAAAGGCATTGCAGTTTTGATTGTTATGTCAGCCAGGCAAAGCTACGGGGTTTCGCGCAGCGGGTACCGTATCGCGGCCAGGCCAAAGAGGCTGCCCTGCTCGCGGGACAAGCCCGCTCGTACCAACAAGCCACCCCTGTAGGAGCGGGCTCGCCCCGCGACCCAGCCGAAAGACCGGACACACCCGCAGGAGCGCCACCCGGCGCAACGGGCTGTAACCCTCAACAATCAAAAACAACAATGCCAGTCAGGCAAAGGCAGGCGGGGCACGGGGCGCGGCATGCGGCCGCAGGCAGGAGGCATACACATCCGCCACCACCCAAACGATGGACAGCGGCCTTGCAGCCAGCAGGGCCAGCGCAAACACCAGCGCCAGCAACAACGCGGGGCTAAGCGTCAACAGCTCGCAATAGCCACACATCTTCAGATTGTTGACCCACTCCGGCAAAAACGGATTGGGCCGGTGCCCCATCAGGACGTGATGTGCCTCATGTCCGGAGTCGGCTGATTCATGCCCGGCATGTAGCGGCTGCACAAAAGACGTTTTTTCCTGCACGGCCCATACCCCCTGTCCCCCGGATACCAGGGGGCCAAGGTGCATCATCAGCACGGCAAAACAGCCGAGCCAGAATGCAAAAGACCATGACAAACGCTGCTGTGACACCGCACAACTCCAGCCAGCTACAGGAAAAATACAGCGCAATCCTAACACAGCCGTTCGCCTGCGCCTTGCGCAGGATCATAAAGACAAAAAATTGCGCAAAAAGGGCTTTAGAACAAACAAAAACCACCACAACTATAAAAATAGTTATTTCTGCCAATTTTGAAAGACTTGTTGCAAGCCAGCATCACGCGGAGTAGTTTTCACTCCACCCAATGCCCTACCGGGCTACTTACCTTGCAACAACGACCTCAAAAAGGCAGCCATCATGACCATGTTGAAAAACCCCGCCAGCAAATACCGCGCTTATCCCGTCCTCAACCTCAAGGACCGCACCTGGCCCGACCAGACCCTGAGCCATGCCCCAATCTGGTGCAGCTCCGACCTGCGCGACGGCAACCAGTCGCTGATCGAGCCCATGAGCCCGGACAAAAAGCTAAGGTTTTTTAAAACACTGGTACAGGTTGGCGTCAAGGAAATCGAAGTCGGCTTTCCGTCCGCCTCGCAAACCGACTTTGACTTTGTGCGCCTGCTGATTGAAGACAATCTGGTACCGGATGACACCACCATTCAGGTCTTGACCCAGGCACGGGAAGACCTGATTGCACGCACCTTCGAGTCCCTGCAGGGCGCAAAGAAAGCCATCGTGCACGTGTACAACGCCACTTCGCCGTCGTTTCGCAAAATCGTCTTCAAGCAGGACAAGGACGGCACCAAAGCCCTGTCCGTACATGCTGCACAGTTGCTGAAAAAATACGCTACCCAGCAGCCGGATACCGACTGGCGCTTTGAATATTCGCCGGAAACCTTTAGCGCCACCGAGCCGGAGTTTGCCGTCGAGGTGTGCAATGCGGTCAGCGAGGTAATCCAGCCCACCGACACCCACAAGCTGATCTTTAACCTGCCCGCCACCGTGGAAGTGGCCATGCCCAATGTATATGCCGACCAGATTGAATACTTCTGCCGCCACATTAACAATCGCGACAAAATTGTAGTTAGCCTGCACACCCACAACGACCGTGGTACCGGCGTGGCCGCCAGCGAGCTGGGCCTGCTGGCCGGTGCCGACCGCGTGGAAGGCTGCCTGTTTGGCAATGGCGAACGCACCGGCAACGTGGATCTGGTCAATCTGGCGCTCAACCTCTACACCCACGGCATCGACCCCGAGCTGGATTTTTCCGACATCGACGGCGTGCGCCGCGTGGTCGAGGAATGCAACCAGTTGCCGGTACATCCGCGTCATCCTTATGTGGGCGATCTGGTACACACCGCGTTTTCCGGCTCGCATCAGGATGCGATCCGCAAGGGCTTTGCCCAGCAAGATCCGAACGGCATCTGGGAAGTGCCCTACCTGCCGATTGACCCGGCCGACATTGGCCGCAGCTACGAGGCGGTGATTCGTGTTAACAGCCAGTCCGGCAAGGGCGGCGTGACCTATTTGCTGGAACAGGAATACGGCATCAACCTGCCACGGCGCATGCAGATCGAGTTTAGCCAAGTAATCAAGGCCGAAACCGACCGCAGCGGCACCGAAGTTACCGCCAGCAAGATCTACCAGATCCTGCAGGACGAATACCTCGACGCCTGCGCCCCCTTCACCTACTGCAGCCACAACCTGCAGGAAAGCGGCGGCACCAGTACCGTGGCCGTCGAGGTAGAACACAACGGCGAGCGCAAAACCCTCAGCGGCACCGGCAAGGGCCCTCTGGAGGCGCTGGTCAGCAGCCTGGATATGGACGTGGACATCATGGACTACCACGAGCACGCCATCGGCGGCGGCAGTACCGCTAAAGCTGCGGCCTATATCGAGGTGCGCCACAACGGCCAGCCGGCCCGCTACGGTGTAGGGGTGGATGAAAACATCACCACCGCCAGCATCAAGGCCCTGCTCAGCGCCCTCAACCGCTCGCTGTGCCAGGCCGCCTGATTATCAGACGCCCACAAAAAACCCTCCGCGAGGAGGGTTTTTTAGTTAAGCGGTCAGCCGAAAAATCAGGCTTCAGCGGCCTTGGCATTGGCCGCCTTGATGACGGGAGCCAGCTCGCCGGCTTCGTGCATCTCGGTGATGATGTCGCAACCGCCAACCAGTTCACCACCGACCCACAGCTGCGGGAAGGTTGGCCAGTTGGCATAGGCAGGCAGGTTGGCGCGGATATCCGGATTTTGCAGGATGTCCACATAGGCAAACTTCTCGCCGCAGGCCATAACCGCCTGGGACGCACGCTGGGAAAAACCGCACTGTGGCGCATTGGGCGAGCCCTTCATGTACAGGATCACCGGATTGCTGGAAATTTGCTCTTTGATGGTTTCAATAATGTCCACGTTTCACCTCGACAGTTTGCTTGGCCTGTGCCGGCCCGGCAGCAGGAATGGCGGCATTCTACCCTTAAACCCAGCACTCTGGTCAACTTTAAGCCTGTCCAAAACCACCTGTACCGCCGGCATTTCTAATGATTCTTGATACAAATTACCCCCTAAAATTTGCACCCTGCCCGCCCAAACCGCTAGAATCGGCCGTTTTCGACCGTAACGGTTTGACCTGTCAACGGCTTTTAATCACGGAAACAACAGCATGAACATCCGGCACTTCCTGTCCATGTTCGACTGCACGCCAGCCGAGCTCAACCAGATCATCCAGCGCGCCATTGAACTCAAGCAACAGCGCCAGCAAGGCATCGCCCACGAAACCCTCAAGGGCAAGATGCTGGGCATGATCTTCGAGAAAGCCTCTACCCGTACCCGTATTTCCTTCGAAACCGGCATCTTCCAGCTGGGCGGCAACGCTATTTTCCTGTCACCGCGTGACACCCAGCTGGGCCGTGGTGAACCCATGGCCGATTCGGCCCGCGTCATGTCCAGCATGCTCGACCTGGTGATGATCCGCACCTTTGCCCATTCCAACCTGGAAGAATTTGCCCGCTACTCCAGCGTGCCGGTCATCAACGCCCTGTCCGACGACAACCATCCCTGCCAGCTGCTGGCCGACATGCAAACCTTCGTCGAGCAGCGCGGCTCCATCGCCGGCAAAACCGTCGCCTGGATCGGCGACGGCAACAATATGTGCAACTCCTACATCGAAGCCGCCATCCAGTTTGACTT
This sequence comes from uncultured Thiopseudomonas sp., assembly GCA_964625365.1. GTDB lineage: Bacteria > Pseudomonadota > Gammaproteobacteria > Pseudomonadales > Pseudomonadaceae > Thiopseudomonas. The sequence continues at coordinate 9,500 of CAZVDA010000005.1, forward strand.
CCAGCTGCGCGTTGGTTGCCCCATGGGCTACGAGCCAAGCGCCCAGCTGCTGGAACAGGCCGGCGACCGCGTGCAGGTCGTCTACGACCCCGCCAAAGCGGTCCAGGGCGCGCATCTGGTCAGCACCGACGTGTGGGCCTCCATGGGCCAGGAAGAAGAAGCCAGCGAGCGCATGCAAGCCTTCAAGGGCTATCAGGTCTGTGAAAAACTGCTCGACAAGGCCGCTGCGGACGTACTGTTCATGCACTGCCTGCCCGCCCACCGTGGCGAAGAAATCAGCCAGACCCTGCTCGACGACCCCCGCTCCGTAGTCTGGCAGCAGGCAGAAAACCGCCTGCACGCCCAAAAGGCACTAATGGAATTTTTGCTGGTGCATGCCTAAGTAAAAAGCCCTGCTAAAAAGTCCCGGCCCGGACTAATCTATTTCTACGCAGCATGGACAGTAGCGATTGAAAGCGGCCGGAATACCCGGCCGCTGCTGTACACAAAAATAGCCAGCTAGATCGTGATGTGATACCGGTGCGTCAACGACTTTTTGAAGTCCTTGACCACCGCCAGCGAGTCACGCAGCAGCTCGCGCTCGAACTTGTTGAGCCGCTTGAAGTCGATTTCGTTGGGTGTTTCGTCGTGTGGCTGGCCGCTGTCGCTGACCCGCTCGATCTGCTGCTGCAGGCGCAACTGCACAAAGAAACTCAGCGCCTCGCTCAGGTTGGCTGCGGTTTCACGCTCCAGCACCTTGCGCTCGGTCAGAATCTCCAGCCGCTTGAAGGTATTGGTTTCCAGAATCCTGTGCTCCAGCGCCATGGTGCGGATACCGTGCACAATCGGGAAAATACCGGCTTTTTTGATGTCCAGTCCGCTGCTGGTTTTAAGCTGGCCAAAGAAGGTCAGCGGTGTTTCAAAATCCAGCGCGGCACGGGCAAAGAACGAGAAAAACACCTGGTTGCTATGAATGTCGCGCATAAAGGCATTACGCGACACCTTAAACAACGCGGGGTTGCCGGCCACCGGCTTGCTGTCGGCGGCAATCGCCAGGTTCATTTTGGCCGTACCGTCGCTGCTGTGGCTCCAGCGGGTCAGTTTGCCGGTCCAGGCACGCACCGAGTTCACCCACTCGGGGTTGGACACCATAATGTTGCCCGGACAAGGCGGAAAGCCGAATGAAATCAGCGTGTCGCTAAACTCCTTCATAACCTTGTGCATGTCGGGCCAGTCTAGGCCATCGCGATAAATCAGGCCGTTGTCCTGGTCGGTTTTCATGATCTGCTCGCCACGGCCTTCCGAGCCCATGACAATCAGGCACACATGCGGATGCACTTCCTTGGGCACGATCAGCTCGAACAGTTTGCCGAGAATACGGCTGTTAACCGCAGCCAGCAGCTCCATGGTAAAGCGGATCTTTACGCCGGATGACAGCAGCGCCTTGATCAGGTCAAACAGGCCGAAGGACGCCTCGCGCAGTTCTTCGATGGTCTGTGCACGCTCGACCCGCAAGCCGATCACGTGAGAATGGCTGGAGAAATAACTGAGCACGTCAGTCAGCTCGATCACCCCGCACAGTTCGCCCTGATCGTCCCTGACCACCACCCGCTCAATATGCTGCTGGGTCATGATGATCAGCGCGTTGAACAGGTAATCATCCGGGCGAATGCTGATCAGGCGATAACTGGCAATCTCGGCCACATCGGTGTCCAGCGGCAACTTGTTGAGAATCACCGCATCCAGCAGATCGGTGCCGGTGACCATGCCGTAACGCTTGCCCTTGCGCGCCAGCAGACAGTCGGCCTTTTCCTCGCGCATCAGGCGGGTGGCAGCCTCGATGCTGGTGCCCTGCTCGACCACCAGCGGATCGCGCACCGTGCTGTCTTCAATACGCGCCAGCATGAACTCGGCCATGTCCTGGTTTTGTGCATGCTGGGCGACAATTTCACGCTTGGCACTCAGGTTTTGCTGGAAGTACTCGGCAAACTGCGGATTGCTGTCCATCAGTTCAAATAGGGTCTGGGAAGGCAGCAAATAGGCGCGGGTCGGCTCGACCGCATAAAAACGGTGAATGGCCTTGCCGTTAAAAATCGACCAACCGCCGAAATACTCTTCGGCCTCGTAATACATAAAGACGCTGGCCGCCGCTACTTCGCCGTCACTGGCAGTTTCGGTGCGGTGATCAGCCTCCGCCACCTTGCCGCCATGAATGACGAACACCCCGCGGGGCGGACCACCGGCCTCGATCAGCACTTCGCCTGGCGCAAACTCCATGTATTCCACGGTAGCCAGCAGCTTTTCCTGCTCGTGCTCGTCCAGCAGGCTGAAAGGAACGGTTTGCAGATTGAAGGGTACCGACATGCGCATCTCCTTGTTGTGTTTATAGCGCTGGCGACCGGCAGCGCCGGCCTTCTGATGCAGCAGGATATATTTTTTTACAACAAATTAAATCATGCCTTTGGCCAAAAAAACCATTAGCTGGCTGCGCATGCGGTCTGTGCTGCAGGCGGGATTGCAGCCCAATACAAAACGTGGCCGGCGGCTCCGGTTGAATTCCGATGTTTTCCGGAGGGCGGCACTCTGGGTTGTTGGCATACCCGGCTAAACACGGTCCCCTTCCAATAAAAAACCGCCCCGAAGGGCGGCTCAGCCACTATCGCATCAGGCATACGCCTGCACGACCTCTCGCACCACCTCCGGGTGGCGAGTGGCAATGCGAATCAGCGTGCGCGCAGCACCGGATGGCTGCCGGCGGCCTTGTTCCCATTCTTGCAGCGTGCGTGGAGAAATATCCAGCGCCTCGGCAAATTGCGCCTGGCTCATGCCGGTTTTTACGCGGGCCAGTGCCACCTCGTTGGGCTGCACCTGCGTCACCCGCGCCACCTTGCCGGCCTGCATTTCCTTTACGGCTGCCAGCAGCTTGTTGCCCAGCTCTTCGCCGGTCATCACGTCATTCTTGCTCATGCTCCAGTACCTCCCGGATTTGCTTCAACAGGTGGGCTGGGATGTTGCCCCGCACACTCTTGGCATAGATCACCAGCAGCCACAGCGTCTGGTTTGTGTTGCGTACAAAATAAATCACCCGCACGCCGCCGCGCTTGCCCGTGCCTTGCAGTGCCCAGCGCACCTTGCGACACCCGCCACTGCCGGGAATCGATCGCCGGCAGTGGGGTTGGCAGCCAGCCAGGCAAAAAACAGCCCGCGTTCTTCCTCTGTCCAGAGGTCGTCTGCATCGGCGGCAAAGCTGGGAATTTCGATAATGGTATACATGTAGCATGTGTACGTCTTAGACGTATATTCAGCAACTGATCTGCAGGAATCCTGCTTTCCGGGGTACGTTCTGGAGGCTCAAGCATTTGCGGAGCTCGATTCTTAATCGCCTGTACGACTTACAAAACCTGCAGTCCCAGAGGCAGATCGCTCTGCGGCAACTGGCGGGCAATATCCTGCAGGGCGCTTTGCACCATTTCTTCCACCACTGGATGGTAAAAAGGCACCTGCAACAGTTGGTAAACGTTCATGCCCTGTTCCAGCGCCACCGCCAGCAGCTGGGCCACGTGCTCGCCACGCGGGCCAACCATGGCAGCCCCCAGCAAGCGACCATCCGTTCGGTCGGCATAGATACGCAACAGGCCATGTTCGCGGGTCAGAATGCGGCTGCGGCCATTGGCTTCGGTGGTGGCGCTGCCAATCAGGATGCTGTCGGCGTCCAGCGCGTCCAGGCGCGCCCCGACGCTGACAATATCGGGCTGGGTAAAGGCAATGCCCAGCGGTACCTTGCGCCGGAATGCCTGCCGCAGGCCACGGGCTGCGTTGTAACCGGCGATCGCGCCTTCATCGGCGGCATCATGCATCAGGGTGCGCTGCGCATTGGCGTCACCCACGATAAACACCGGCAGCTCGCCAATCTGCAAGGTATTGGGGTTGTACAGCGGTACACCGCGCTCATCCAGCGGAAAGCCGGCTTCGGCCAGGTTAAGGTTATCTACATTTGGACGGCGGCCCAGCGCCACCAGTACCTTGTCGACCGGCCTGTCGCCGGCGGCGGTTTTCAGCCGTACGCCCTGTTCTGCTGGCTCCAGCGCGGCTGCGAAGCCCAAATGAATGTCCAGCTCCTTGCCAAACATGGCCAGCGCGGCGGCGCCCACTTCGGGGTCGGCAATACCAGTAATGTGCGGTGCCATGTCGGCAGCCACCACCTCAACGCCCAGCCGGGCCATGGCCAGCCCCATTTCCAGACCAATCGCCCCCAGCCCCAGCACGCCCAGCCGCTGTGGCAAGTGTTCCAGCTCGAATAATTCATCTGTGGTGAAGCAGTGTTCGGCAAAGGGTTGCAAAAAGCCGGGCATAACCGGGCGCGAGCCGGTGGCAATAATCACCGAACCGGCCCGTATGGACTGCGTCCCCTGCTCTGTCTCCACAGCCAGCAGGGTTGGCTCGATAAAGCGCGCGCGGCCCATCAGCAGTTTGTCCCCGGCGGCGCGATGGGCACTGGCCGCGCCGCGTCCGGCAAAGTCGTCACGCTGGCTGCGCACCTGCTGCCAGGCGCGGTCACGGTCGATGGTCAGTTGCTGACTGCCGCTGATGCCGTAGTCCTGATGTTCCTCGCGCATACGCCACAGTTCCGCCGCATGCAGCGCCACCTTGGACGGCATGCAACCAACGCGCGCACAGGTGGTGCCCAGCGGGCCGGCATCAATCAGCACAAAGGATTTTCCCGCACGTTTGACCTCACGCACGGCATACAGGCCGGCGGTACCGGCTCCAATAACGGCAACATCTACCTGGATTTCAGCTGACATGACGGTTCTCCTTAAAACAATTTATTGAATCCTAATATATAGCCTTGTGCCGCAATGTAAAGCTGCGCACTTCGGCTTGCCTTGCCCACGCCCGCCCATGACGCAGACGCCGCCTGTGCGGGGATAACGCGCCCGACTAACAATCAAACCGCCGGGCAGCCGGCATCCGGGCTTGTTTCTGGTGGTATGCTTTCATCCTTATTTGCCAGAGGAATTCCCCATGCTTGAGTCTCCCCTTTTCCGGCAACAGGCGTTTATTGACGGCCAGTGGCGTGATGCCGACAACGGCGGCCAGCAAGACGTTTTCAATCCGGCCACCGGCGCATTGCTCGGCAGCGTGCCGCTGATGGGCCAGACGGAAACCCGTCAGGCCATCGAGGCGGCAGCCCGGGTCCTGCCCGCATGGCGCGCGCTGCCGGCCAAAGAGCGCTCGGCGCGGCTGCAGGCATGGCACCGCCTGATTATGCAGCACGAGCAGGAGCTGGCACGGCTAATGACGCTGGAACAGGGCAAGCCGCTGGCCGAAGCACTGGGCGAGGTGCGTTATGGGGCGTCCTTTGTCGAATGGTTTGCCGAAGAGGCCAAGCGGGTATACGGCGATCTGGTGCCAGCCCCGCGTGCCGAACAGCGTTTGCTGGTCATGAAGCAACCGGTGGGTGTGGTGGGGGCCATTACCCCCTGGAATTTTCCCAACGCGATGATTACCCGCAAGGCCGCGCCGGCGCTGGCTGCCGGTTGCACGCTGGTGTTAAAGCCGGCACCGCAAACGCCCTTCTCCGCGCTGGCGCTGGCCGAGCTGGCGCTACAGGCCGGCATTCCTGCCGGTGTTTTCAATGTCGTCACTGGCGATGCCGCCGCCATTGGCAGCGAGCTAACCGGCAATCCGCTGGTGCGCAAGCTCAGTTTTACCGGCTCCACGACCACCGGTCGCCTGTTGCTGCGCCAGTGCGCCGAGGGCATCAAAAAGGTGTCGCTGGAGCTGGGTGGCAATGCACCCTTTATCGTGTTTGCCGATGCCGACCTGGATCAGGCCGTGGCCGGTGCGCTGGCCGCCAAGTACCGCAACAACGGCCAGACCTGTGTGTGCGCCAACCGTTTTTATGTGCAGGACGGTATTTACGATGCCTTTGCGGAAAAACTTCAGCAGGCGATTGCCAGTCTGCGGGTTGGCAACGGACTGGAGGACGGCACCACGCTGGGGCCATTGATCAACCAGGCCGCCGTGGACAAGGTGCAGGCGCATATTGACGATGCCGTGCAGCGCGGTGCGCAGCTTCGTACCGGCGGCAAACCGCATGCTCTGGGCGGCACTTTCTTCGAGCCCACCCTGCTCACCCATGTACCGCACGATGCGCGGGTGGCGCGGGAAGAAACCTTTGGCCCGCTGGCGGCGCTGCTGCGTTTTGAACAGGACGACGAAGCCATCCGGCTGGCCAATGATACCGAATACGGACTGGCAGCCTATCTGTACACGCAAAACCTGCAGCGCATTTTCCGCGTCAGCGAGGCGCTGGAGTACGGCATGGTGGGGGTGAATACCGGGCTGATTTCCAACGAGGTTGCGCCCTTTGGCGGCGTCAAGTCGTCAGGGCTGGGCCGCGAAGGCTCGCGCTACGGCATCGAGGACTATCTGGAAATCAAATACCTGAATATCAGCCTGTAGCGGCGCACCGGTAAACGCTGCGTCCGGCCACCAAGGTTGCCTGTATGCAGCGGTCGCCATCCAGCAGTTAAGAGGCATTGGGCAGCTCGCGCACGGGTACATCCGCTTCCAGCCGGGGCAGCAACCGGGTAACGCGACGCTGTCCATCACCAGCAGGCCGGCCAGGCAATACAGTACGCCAGCCGGTTGCTTACGGGGTTTTGTCCAGGTAGCTGTCCAGCGATGTGACGCAGTGAATCTGGTTACGCCCGGCAGCCTTTGCTTCATACATGGCCCGGTCAACTACCATCAGCAACTGCTGACTGGAGTACTCCTGGCCATAAAACAGGGCCAGACCGATACTGGCGGTACATTCATGCTCTGCACCGTTCAGGCTGTAACGCTCGCCAATGCGCCGGCGAACCTTTTCCGCCAGCCGCTGTGCCTGATACAGGGCATGTTCGGTGTCGTGCCCGAGCGCTTCGAGGATCAGGACAAATTCATCACCGCCTAGACGCCCGACCATATCGTTGGCGCGTACTGAATCGGTCAGCCTGCGGGCCACTTCAACCAGCAGCATGTCACCGGCATCGTGGCCGTACAGGTCATTGGCCGGCTTGAAATTATCCAGATCCAGAAACATCAGGGCGCCGTACAGGCCATTCTCTGCACTTTCGGCCAACGCACGGCCCAGCCGCTGGCTAATCATGCGCCGGTTGGGCAGGCGGGTCAGGCTGTCATAAAAGGCCAGCTGATGCGCCAACTCTTCATTGCGTTTGCGCTCGGTAATATCGAACACGACACCGAGCAGGCCCATGGTCCGGCCATGGCGGTCCTGGATCAAGGCCTTGTGAAACACGGCATCCCGCAGCTCGCCCTGTGCATTGACAAACTGGCTCTCCAGCTCCAGGAGGCCGTCTGCCCGGCCCAGCAGTTCGCGGTCGCTGGCTTCATAGCGGGCAGCCAGCTCCGGCGCATACAGATCCTGTACTTTTTTGCCAATGATCTCTTCTGTGCGATGGCCGGTACTACGGGCAAAAGCTTCGTTACAACCCAGATAACGCCCCTCAATATCCTTGTAATACAGCGGCAACGGCAGCGCCTTGAGCAACGAGTCGCGAATCGCTTCGACGCGCCTGCTTTCGGTAATGTCGTACACAATGGAGAACAGCAGCGTCTGGTTGTTGCGCTCCACGGGTGACGAATGCACCTCGACATCACGCACCTCGCCACTGGCCAGACGATGCTGAAACCAGAAATAATTGCGCTGGTCACTGGCGGCCTGCTGCATTTCGGCCTGGATTTTCTGCTCGTCGAGCATGTTGATCTGGCTGATCAACATGCGGCGCATGTCGGCTTCGTTGTAGCCGTAAAACCGCAGGGCAGCCGGGTTGGCATCCAGTATGCAGCCGGTGGTGGGGTCCACCAGCAGCATGGGAGAAATATGGCGCTGGAAAATTCCATCCATCGGGAAATCCTTGCTTGCCGTTATTGCGCCGCATTTGAGCATAACCGGAGCGCCTTTGTCACTGATCCATAACGGTTATTGGCAGCCACAACAGAAATGCCTAGAGCACTGGCCCAATGGTGGCAATCACGTTGTTCCAGATACGCCGAGGCGCGGGCCAGGCCAGCACTTCGGGCAGCAAGACCGGGCGGGACTGGCTGATGTACTCAAGCTGGCGGGCGTGGATGGCTGCAGTCGTGGCGCTATCCTGTAATAGCAGGTTGTTTTCGTAATTAAGGTCGAAGCTGCGCAAATCCAGGTTGGACGAGCCGATCAGGCTGATCTGGCCGTCAAGAGTCAGGGTTTTTGAGTGAAGCAGTCCCGGGCCATGCTCATAAATAACGCAGCCGGCTTCAAGCAGCCGGCGGTAATAGCTGTGACTGGCCGCCGCAACAATCCAGCTGTCGTTACGCGCCGGAAACACCAGAATGACTGCGACCCCGCGCCAGGCAGCCGCGCACAGGGCATCCAGCGTGGTGGTATCGGGTACAAAATAGGGCGTGGTCAGCGTCAGGCTGTGGCGGGCGCTGGCAAACAGGCTGACAAACAGTTGCGGCATCGCGCCCGGGCGCTCGGTTGGCCCGACGCCCTGCACCAGCGCCGGAAAGCCGCCGGCCTGCGGTTCAGCACGCAGCGGGGCAAAGTCGCAGGGCTGACCGGTGGCCTGCATCCAGTCACTGGCAAACAGGAGCTGGTTTTGCGCCACTACCGGACCTTCCAGACGCAACATGATGTCAATCCAGGGCGCAAAGCGCGCCTTGACACGAAACTCGGGGTCGGCACAGTTGCGGCTGCCGCAGTAGGTAATCCGCGCATCAATCACGGTGATTTTACGGTGATTGCGCAGATCCAGCCGGCTGAACAAGAGCGTATGCAGCAACCGGTTAAACGGCAGCGCCACCGCCAGTTGCACACCCGCCTTGCGCATCTGTTGCCACAGCGCAGAGGCAATCAGCGCCCGCGACCCCATGCCATCGGCCATGGCCCGGCAGGTCACACCACGCTGTGCAGCGCGCATCAGCGCTTCGGCCACTGCGGTCCCGGTGGCGTCGTTCAGCCAGATGTAATACAGCACATGAATGTGATCCGTGGCGGCATCCATGTCGGCAATCATCTGTCGCGTACTTTCATCGCTGTCAGCCATTAACCAGGCACGGTTGCCGCCTACCGGATGAAAGCCGTTGATCGAAGCCGCGTACTCGAAGGCCGGCTGGTACGGCGGCGCAATCAGCGCCGCCGTGCTGCCCGGTAGCCCCATAAAGTCCGCCGCCTTGCTGCTGATTTCGGCAAATATCTGGTCATGGCGGCGATGGGCACGGTTGCCAATGTCGATTTCGCCAAACAGGAAGTAAACCAGGCTACCTGCGTAAGGCAGCACGCTCAGTACGATAAACCAGGCCAGCCGCGCCGGGGGAGACAGGTCATCGCGCAGCAAAATCCTGATACTGAACGAAAGCACCAGCAGCGCGTGGCATATCAACAGAAAGGTCATTGCCGCCTACCGCTCGCCCGCCTGCTCGATGGCACGCAGGATGCCATGTACCAGCTCGGGACTGGATGCCACTTCAACCACGCCGTTGACAATAAACTGCACGCCCACGCAAAGGATAAGAAAGCCCATGATCTTGGTCATGGCATTCAGGCCGGTAACGCCCAACAGCCGTACCAGCCGCGTGGACAGACGCAGGGTAATGTAAATCAGCGCCGCCACCAGCAGAATGCCGCCCATGATGGACAGATAATCGATCAGTCCGGTGGCCAGCGAGGTCATGCCGATAGTCACCGAAATGGCACCCGGGCCAGCCAGGATCGGCATGGCCAGCGGCGTAAAGGACACATCGCGCTTGCTGCGGGTTTCCTGCCGCTCGGCCTGGGTCTGGCCGTCATCTTCCTTGGGTTTGAGCATGCCCATGCCCAGTCCCGCCACCAGAATGCCGCCGGCGATACGCAGCCCCGGCAGCGACAGGCCAAAGGATTTCATGATGAAGGTGCCACCCACCAGAAAGGCAGCAAGGATACAGATCATGTAAATGACCGAACGGGTCGCCTGTGCACGACGCTCCGCTTCGCTATGCCCTTCGGTAATGGCCAGGAACATGGGCGCGGTACTGAACGGATTGATGATGGGCAACAGGGCCACCGCGGTGGCAATAACAAGCTGCATGGTCATTTCCTCCTGCGTTTAAACCGGTCCAGCCTACAGGGCCAGCTGCACAGGCTTGAACGAACGGCGATGAATGGGCGTGGCTCCAAGCTGCTGCAAGGCCAGCAGATGCTGTGGCGTCGGGTAACCCTTGTGGCCGGCAATGCCATAACCGGGATACTGGCGGTCCAGCTCCAGCATTTCATGGTCGCGGGTCACCTTGGCCAGAATGGAGGCTGCGGCAATCGCCTGCACCCGGTCATCACCCTTGACCACAGCCTGGCAAGGCACCGCCAGTTGCGGACAACGGTTACCGTCAATCAGCGCCAGCTCCGGCTGGATGCTTAAGCCTTCCACCGCCCGTCGCATGGCCAGCATGGTGGCATGCAGGATATTGAGCCGGTCGATTTCTTCCACATCGGCCCGCGCCACACACCAGGCCAGCGCCCGCTCGCGAATCTGCACCGCCAACGCCTCGCGCTTTTTCTCGGTCAGTTTCTTCGAGTCTTTCAGCCCTTCAACCGGACGGGCCGGATCAAGAATCACCGCCGCAGTAATTACCGGCCCGCACAAAGGCCCGCGCCCCACCTCGTCAACCCCCGCCACCAGCCCGCTGACCGGCAACTCAAACAAATCGGTTTGCATGCAAAACATCCCGGATCAAGAAAAACACCAAAGCCAAAACCCCAACCGCCATGGATTCTGCGACTACACTACGTTACGCGCGGAATGACAGGCAGGCACTGCGCACAGAATGCGCCGGAACCTTACAAACGGCAGGGGCCAGCACAAGCGACAGCAGCCCGGCGCAGCCGGGCCACTCCCCCAACCACGGCAAGGTGTATCCGCAGGCAGTGCGAGGCCGGAGCAAAGCATCAGCAACAGGATCGAAGCCAGCTTCGAGACTGGCAGCGTAGCTTTGCGTAGCGCCTCGCACTGCCTGCCACACCGAAGCCAAAACCAAAGCCAAAAGCCAAAAAGTCACACCAATTGCAACACAGCCCCTGCAGCCTGCCGCGAAGCATCCCGCCGCATCAGCTGGTGCAACTCCAGAAAGCGGGCCGTCTGCCGGCTGCCATCGGCCAGCTGCTGCTCGATGGCTGCCGCCAGATTCTCGGCGGTAGCCGCATGCTGGATAAACTCGGGCACCAGGGTTTCACCGGCCAGCAAATTGGGCAGTGCAAAGTGACGGCTTTTCACCATCAGTTTAAGAATACGGTAGGTCAGCCCGGCCAGCCGGTAGGCCACCACCATGGGACGCTTGAACAGCATGGCCTCCAGCGTGGCGGTACCGGAGGCAATCAACACTGCATCACAGGCCTGCAGCGCCAGCTGCGACTGACCATCAAGCAATGTCACCGGCAACTTCGGAAAAGCAGCCAGCATCTGTTCCAGCTGTTCCTTGCGTGCGGCATTGGCTGCCGGCAACACAAACTGCAGCTCAGGATGACGCTGTTGCAACAGGCTGGCACTGTGCAAAAACAGCTCGCCCAGTCGCCGGACTTCCCCGCCCCGGCTACCCGGCATAAGGGCAACCACCCTGGCATCCGCTGGCAGGCCCAGCTGTTGACGGGCTGCCAGCGGGTCGTTTTCCAGTGCAATGCTGTCGGCCAGCGGATGACCAACAAAGTGCACCGGTACCTGATGTTCTTCGTAAAACCGGGCTTCAAAAGGCAGCAGGCACAGCATCAGGTCACAGGCTTCACGGATTTTCAGCACCCGTTTCTGCCGCCAGGCCCATACCGAGGGACTCACATAGTGCACGGTCTTGATACCCTGCTGATGCAGTTTGAGTTCCAGGTCCAGATTGAAATCCGGTGCGTCGATACCAATGAACACATCCGGCTTCTGCTCCAGCAGCCAGGCGGCCAGCTCTTTACGCCGGCGCAGCAGCTCACGCAGGCGGCCAAGCACCTCGACCAGTCCCATTACGGCCAGACGTTCCATCGGGAAAAAGGATTGCAACCCGGCCGCTTCCATCAGGGGGCCGCCAACGCCAATAAACTCAATATCGGGATGCTGTTCGTGCAAAGCCTGCATCAGGCCGGAACCGAGAATGTCGCCCGACGCCTCACCGGCAACCAGTGCGACCTTGAGCGGCTTGACCATCAACGGGTAATGCCACGGGTGGAATGGCGAATGGAGTCACGGAACAGGGCGACCTGGGCATGCTCTTCGGCGCTGCCGGCCAGTTGCTCCAGCGCTTCGTCAACAGTCAGGCCGCTGCGATAAACCAGCTTGTAGGCGCGACGCAGGGCCTGCACGGTAGCCGGGCTGAAGCCACGACGGCGCATGCCTTCAAAGTTCATGCTGCGTGCTTCAGCGGGGTTGCCGGCCACGGTCACAAAGGCCGGTACATCCTTGCCAATGGCCGTGCCCATCGCCGAAAAGCTGTAAGGGCCAATATGGCAATACTGGTGCACCAGCGTATAGCCGGACAGGATGGCGTAATCGCCCACATGCACATGGCCGGCCAGCGCGGTGTTGTTGACCAGAATGCAGTGATTGTCGATGACGCTGTCGTGACCGACATGCACATAGGCCATCAACAGGTTGTCACTGCCGATGACCGTCTCGCCACGGTCCTGGATAGTGCCGCGATGGATGGTGACGCCTTCGCGGATGACATTGCGGTCACCCAGCAACAAACGGGTTGGCTCACCCTTGTATTTGAGGTCGGGCGTATCTTCGCCCACACTGGAAAACTGGAAAATCCGGTTATCCCGGCCGATCACGGTCGGCCCCTTGATCACCACATGAGAGGCAATCTCGGTACCCTCGCCGATCTCCACATCTGGACCAATAATGGTCCAGGGGCCAACACGGACGTTGTCCGCCAGCCGCGCAGAAGGATCGATACTGGCGCGAGGGTCAATCAGACTCATAGTTTGCGTTCCGCACAGATGATTTCGGCTGAACACACCAGGGCATCACCCACGGTGGCACGGCAGTCAAATTTCCAGATGCCGCGCTTGACGCTGATAAAGCGCGCTTCAAGGTCCAGACGGTCACCCGGCACGACCGGCTGGCGGAAGCGCAGTTTGTCGGAGCCAACAAAATAATACAGGGTGCCATCTTCAGGGGTGGAATTCATCATCTTGAAGCCCAGCAGGCCGGCAGCCTGGGCCATGGCTTCGGTGATCAACACGCCCGGCATGATCGGGTGTTGCGGGAAGTGGCCGTTAAAGAAGGGTTCGTTGATACTGACGTTTTTATAAGCCTTGATGCTTTTTTGTTCAAGGTCGAGGCTTTCTACCCGATCCACCAGCAAAAAAGGGTAACGGTGAGGCAACAACTGGCGAATTTCATTGATATCCAACATGGGCAAACTAACCTTAGTATTCAAAAAAGCATCCCCGGCAGCACGGGCTGCCAGGGACATGTCAATCATCTTCAGAAGCGGCGCACAGCACGCCGGTCACTTTTCCTGATTCTTTTCCAGCGTGCGGATACGTCGTGCCATGTCATCCAGCTGGCGGAAACGTACCGCATTTTTCTTCCAGTCACCTGCTGTCTGCATGGCGGTACCGGAGGAATAAGCGCCCGGCTCGGTGATCGAGTGGGTCACCATGGTCATGCCGGTTACGAACACATTGTCACAAATTTCGATATGGCCGACCAGCCCCACGCCACCGGCCAGCATGCAATTGCTGCCGATTTTAGTACTGCCGGAAATACCGACACAGGCCGCCATGGCGGTGTTGTCACCAATTTCAACGTTGTGGGCAATCATGATCTGGTTGTCGAGCTTAACGCCATTACCGATACGGGTGTCGTCCAGCGCACCGCGATCCACCGTGGTGTTGGCGCCGATTTCCACGTCATCACCAATGGTCACGCCGCCAATCTGGGCAATCTTCAGCCACTGACCATTCTGCTTGGCAAAGCCGAAACCCTCACCGCCAATCACGGCACCGGACTGGATTACGACCCGCTCGCCAATCACCACATCGTGATACAGGGTAACGCGGGGAGCCAGCCAGCCATCGTTGCCGATACGGCTGCGTGCGCCCACCACGCTGTAAGCACCCAGCACCACGTTGTCGCCAATCACCGCGCCGGCCTCGATAACCACACCCGGCCCCACGCTGGCGGATGCAGCCACCACGGCTGTGGCATCCACCACCGCACTGGGGTGGATACCGGCTTGCGCAACCGGCTTGCGGTCAAACAGGTGCGACAACCGCGCATAGGCCTGGTAAGGATCAGGCACAATCAGGCGGTTGCCGGCAAAGCCATCGGCATCCTCGGCGGTCAGCAATACGGCTGCGGCGCGGGTGGTTGCCAGCTGCTTGCGGTAAGCGGCACTAGCCAGAAATGCCACCTGGCCGGCCCCTGCATGTTGCAGGGTACCAAGGCCTGCCACCAGACAGTCCGGGTTGCCCTGCAGCTCGGCATCCAGCAGCTGCGCCAGCTCCTGCAAGCGATAGGATTTCATGCCGTACCTCTTAGCGCATCTGGTTCATGCGTTCGATTACGCGCAGGGTAATGTCCAGCTGTGGCTTGACCTCGATGACTGCATCACGGTCCAGTACCAGGTCGTAGTTGCCGGCCTTGAGCACTTCTTCAACCGCCTTGTCCAGTTTGGGCTTGATGGTTTGCAGCACTTCGTTGTCGGAAGTGGCTTTGGCTTCGTTCAGCTCCTGGGACAGCACCTGGAAGTCACGCGCTTTTTGCTTGAGTTCCAGCTCCAGACGCTCGTACTCGGCCTGCTTCATTTTTTCACCGTCTTTCATTAGACGGTCCTGCAGACGCTTGGCATCGGTTTCCAGGGTCTTGAGCTTGTTCAGCTGCGGGGCAAATTTCTTTTCCGCATCCACCGCATATTTTTTGGCAGCGTCGGAATCCAGCAGTGCCATCTGATAGTCGAGCACGGCAATTTTCATGTCGGCCCAGGCTGAGCCGCCAATGACCAGGGTGGACAGCAGTGCAGCCTTGAATACGTTACGCACGGTATAGCTCCTTGAGGTAAAAGCCGGTAATCCGGAAATTAGAATGTCTGGCCCAGGGTGAACTGGAAGAACTGGGTTTTGGAATTGTCAGGCTTCTTGAGCGGACGGCCGACACTGAAGCTCAGCGGCCCCATGGCGGTCACCCAGGTCAGGCCCACACCCACAGAGCTGGCCAGATCACCGGCATTGATGCCGCAGCCTGTCTCGTTGCGGCTTTTCTGCTCGCTGCTGCAGTTGGTATCAAATACGTTACCCACATCCCAGAAGGCGTAGCTGCGGATGGAGCGCTGGTCCTTGACGAACGGCATCGGGAAAATCCACTCAACACCACCCTGTACCAGCACGTTGCCGCCAAACGGCAGGAAGTCCTGGTCGGGGTCATTGACGTGATAGGTACTGCGCGGCCCCAGGGTGCCGTCACGGAAACCGCGTACCGAATCAAAGCCACCGGCGTAGTAGTGCTCGTAGAACGGCAAACGGCTGGTGGAACCATAGCTTTCCGCATAGCCCAGCTGGGTGTGGAAGCGCAGCGCATGATCGCCCCACAGGCGCCTGAAGTACTGGCCCTGGTAGTCAAGACGGTAAAACTTCAGGTCACTGCCCGGCGCCGTAGCTTCCAGGAACAGGCTTTGCGAGGCACCGGCAGTCGGCAGCAGGCCACGGTTCAGGGAGGACTTGCTCCAGCCGGCGGTGGCCTTGAAGTTGGTAAAGCTGCGGCCTTCCTGGGCGATAAACTTCTGGATTTCCACGGCCGGATAGCTGCCCGGCTTGATCTTGTCGCTCTGTGCGCTGAGGCCGAAGGTCAGGCGCGACTCTTCGCTGATCGGATAACCCAGGGTCACACCGGCACCGGCGCTGTCCACCGAGTAGCTGGACACGTCGTAATTCAGCTTGTCGTAGTTGGTGGCACGGTAGAAGGCGTTGTAGCCCAGGCTGACGCCGTCCACAGTCCAGTAAGGGTCAACAAAACTGAAGTTGTACTGGCTCTGGTATTCACTGCGGGTCAGGCCGACGGTGACATGGTTGCCGGTACCCATGAAGTTGTTCTGGCTGATGGAGCCGCCAAGGATCATGCCCGCGTTCTGGGCATAACCGATACTGGCGCTGATGGAGCCGGACGGTTGTTCTTCAACGCTGATGTTGACGTCAATCTGGTCGTCGGTACCCGGTACGGCCGGTGTTTCAACGGTCACTTCCTTGAAGTGGCCCAGACGCTCCAGGCGCACCTTGGACTGGTCAATCAGGTAGGTAGAGGCCCAGCCGCCTTCCATCTGACGCATTTCACGGCGCAGCACTTCGTCACGGGTCTTGGTGTTGCCACGGAAGTTGACGCGGTTGACGTAGGCTCGCTTGCCCGGATCAACCACGTAGGTCAGGGTGACCGTGTTGTCTTCATCATGCGGCTCGGGTATGCCGTTGACGCTGGCAAAGGTATAGCCTTCGTTGCCCAGACGGCGGGTAATCAGCTCGGTCGTAGTGGTCATGACCTTGCGCGAGAAAATCTGTCCTTCTTTGGACAGCAGCAGAGCCTGCACTTCTTCTTCGGGCACCTTGAGCTCGCCGGTCAGCTTGACCTCGCGGATCTTGTACTGCTCGCCTTCGTCAATATTGACGGTGATATAAACCTGTTTCTTGTCGGGCGTGATGGACACCTGGGTGGAGGTGATATCCATGTTGATATAGCCACGGTCCAGATAGTGGGAGCGCAGGCGCTCCAGGTCTCCGGACAGCTTTTCACGCGAATACTTGTCATCGCCCTTGAAGAACGAAGTGAAGTGTTTTTTCTTCAACTCGAACAGGTCGATCAGCTCTTGGTTGCCGAATACGGTATTGCCGACAATGTTGACGTTGCGGATGGAGGCCACCGTGCCTTCCTTGATGTCAATTTTGATGGCAACACGGTTGCGCGGCTGCTGGATGATTTTTGCCTCGATGTGCGCGTTGTAACGGCCCTGGGCCACATACTGGCGCTGCAGCTCGTTGCGCACACCCTCAAGGGTTGCCTGCTGGAAGATCTCGCCTTCGGCCAGACCGGCCTGTTTTAGGCCCTTGAGCAGGTCTTCCTTCTTGATGGCCTTGTTGCCGCTGATGTCGATACCGGAAATGGACGGACGCTCCACCAGGTTGACCACCAGCACACCGCCGTCACGGGCCAGATGGATGTCCTGGAAGAAGCCGGTACGGAACAGCGAGCGGGTGGCCTCGGCCAGTGCCTGCTCGTCTACCGAGTCCCCTACATTCAGCGGCAGGGCGGCAAACACGCTGCCGGCAGACACGCGCTGCAGGCCGTTAAGGCGAATATCGGCTACCGTGAAGGACTCGGCAGACACCTGGGTACTGATGATTGCGGAAATGGCCGCTGATAATAACAGACGTTTCATGCTGTCCTTTCGATCTTCCGACAGGTAAAGGCCGTGAACATACCACAGCCGTAAGGTTGTGCCGCACCGGCGGCGTAATCGTTACAGGCGCGCAATGTCGTTAAACACCGCAAACACCATCAAGCTCAGTACCAGAGCCATGCCCAGCTGCATGCCCAGCGCCTGGATACGTTCGGAGAGCGGCTTGCCGCGCACCCACTCCACCGCATAAAACAGCAGGTGACCCCCATCCAGCACCGGAACCGGCAACAGGTTCAGCACACCCAGGCTAATGCTCAGGTAGGCCATGAAATTCAAAAAACTGCGCAGGCCAGATTCCGCTGAAGCGCCGGCTACTTTAGCAATGCTGATGGGCCCGCTCAAGTTTTTTGCCGACATCTCGCCCAGCAGCATTTTTTTGATCGACATCAGCGTCATGACACTCATGCGCCAGGTCTGGCTGACACCCTCCAGCGCACCGTCAAACAGGCCGAACGAACGCTGCACCAGCATATGCTCCGGCCAGGGCTCGCCGGTTACGCCCGCACCCAGAAAACCACGGCTCATGCCGCTCTCTACCCGTTCGCCCAGCTGCACAGGCAGGCTGATCTCACTGCCGTCACGCTCAACATCCAGGACAACCGCTTCGCCGGGACGCTGCTGGATCAGCTGTACCAGCTCGTACCAGTTTTCAACCGGCGTATCATCCAGCGCCAGTACCCGATCGCCTGCACGCAAACCGGCAGCCAGTGCCGGCCCCTGCTCGGCGAAGTGGGTCAGGCGCGCCGGCGTGGCCGGACGCCATGGCTCAATACCCAGCGCCTGCAGCGGGTTCAAATCTTCAACACCCTTCTGCCAGTCCTGCAACTGCAGGATATAGGGGCTGGCCAGACTGTTGCCCTGATGACGTGCCTCGATCTGTAGCGTGCCGCTCTCGCCCAGACGACGCAGCAGGCGGATATTGATATCACCCCAGCCATGCACGGCCTGCCCGTCCACAGTCACTATTTCCTGCCCGCCCTGCAGTCCGGCGGCTTCTGCCAGACTGCCCGGCTGGATATCGCCAATCACCGGACGCACCTGCTGGGTACCCAGCATGGCCAGCGCCCAGAAAAATACAAAAGCCAACAGGAAGTTGGCCACTGGACCGGCGGCGACAATGGCAATGCGCTGCTGTACGGTTTTCAGGTTGAACGCCTGGCCTTCGTCTTCGGGCGCTAGTTGCTCTTCGCGGCCATCCAGCATCTTGACGTAGCCGCCCAGCGGAATGGCAGCCACCGCAAACTCGGTGCCGTGACGGTCTTTCCAGCTAAACAGCGGCTTGCCAAAACCCACGGAAAAACGCAGCACCCGCACGCCACAACGCCGGGCTACCCAAAAATGACCAAACTCATGAATAGTGACCAGTACACCCAGTGCAATCAGGGTGCCCAGCAGCATGTAGATACCGCTCATGTTGACTCCTGCGCCAGCCAGTAGCCGGCAATCTCGCGAGCTTGCCGGTCAGCCTCAAGAACACTGTCCAGGCTGTCGGCAGCGCCCACCACCTGCTGATTGAGCGTGCGCTCGATAATCCGCGCAATCTGTAGAAAACCGGTCTGACCGGCCAGAAAACCGGCCACCGCCAACTCGTTGGCCGCATTCAGAATGGCCGGCGCGGTACCGCCCTGCTCCGCCGCTTCGCGGGCCAGCCTCAGGCAGACAAACTTTTCCAGGTCCGGTTCAAAAAAATCCATGCGCGCCAGCTCGAACAGGTTCAGCGGCACCACGCCGGAGTCAATGCGCTGCGGCCAGGCCAGCGCATGGGCAATCGGTGTACGCATGTCGGGGTTGCCCAGCTGCGCCAGTACCGAGCCGTCAATATAATCCACCAGCGAATGGATCACGCTCTGCGGATGCACCACCACCTCGACCTGATCAGGACGGGCGGCAAACAGCCAGCAGGCTTCGATCAACTCCAGCCCCTTGTTCATCATGGTGGCGGAGTCGACCGAAATTTTTTGCCCCATCGACCAGTTGGGATGGGCACAGGCCTGCGCCGGTGTTACCTGTGCCAGCTCGGCCAGCGGAGTTGCACGGAAGGGGCCGCCAGAGGCAGTCAGCAACAGCCGGCGCACGCCGGTTTGCTGCAGGCCCTTTTGATAGTTACCGGGCAGCGCCTGAAAAATCGCATTGTGCTCGCTGTCGATCGGCAGCAGGGTTGCGCCATGCTGCTGCACGGCCTGCATAAACAGGGCGCCGCTCATCACCAGTGCTTCCTTGTTGGCCAGCAATACCTTTTTACCGGCGCGCACTGCCGCCAGCGTGGGGGCCAGTCCGGCAGCGCCAACAATGGCCGCCATCACTGCATCCACCTCGGCGGCACTGGACACCTGGCACAGGCCCGCTTCGCCATGCAGCACCTCGCAATCCAGCCCCTGCAATTGCGCCTGCAAACGGGCTGCCGAAACGGAATCGGCCACCACTGCAAAACGGGGTTTAAAACGCTGGCACAGCTGCGCCAGCTCGTCGATACGGCTATGGGCCGTCAGCGCAAACACCTGGTAGCGATCCGGGTGACGGGCAATCACGTCCAGCGTACTGGCCCCAATGGAACCGGTCGCTCCCAGAACGGTGATCTGCTGCATGTCAGGCCAGCCAGCCGGTCAGCAGAAACAACAGGGCAAACAACGGCAATGCGGCGGTCAGGCTGTCGATGCGGTCCAGCACACCGCCGTGGCCAGGCAGCAGGTTGCTGCTGTCCTTGATGCCGGCGCTGCGCTTAAACATGCTTTCAGTTAAATCGCCAATCACCGAGAACAAAACGATCACGCCCGCGCCCAGCAAAAACAGCGGCAGCTGCGTGCCTGCAAGGCCCAGCGCCAGGCCACAGCCCAGCGCCACCAGCAGGCTACCCGCCAGCCCGCCATACAGGCCCGCCCAGCTTTTGCCGGGGCTAACCTCTGGAGCCAGCTTGCGCTTGCCAAAGGCACGCCCAGAAAAATACGCGCCGATGTCAGCAGTCCATACCATCAGCA
>CAZVDA010000006.1:0-25614 GCA_964625365.1 uncultured Thiopseudomonas sp.
CCCGGTTGCCGGGTGAGGCCAAGGATGCTGACAGTTCGCACCTGTTTACCCTGTACAAGGCTTTTGCCACGGTTGAACAGAGTGAGCAGATGCACGCCGAGCTAACCGGCGGACTGGCCTGGGGTGAAGCCAAGCAGCGCCTGTTTGAGCTGCTGGATGGCCAGCTGGGTGAAGCCCGCGAGCGTTATCACCAGCTGCTGGCCCGCCCACAGGATCTGGAAAATATTCTGCAGGCCGGCGCCGTCAAGGCACGCCGCATTGCTACGCCATTTTTGGCCGAGCTGCGTGAGGCGGTTGGCCTGCGCAACTTTGCCCAGGTGGCGGTAAGCGGCGAGAAAAAAACCAAAAAGGCTAAAAAAGGTGCCCGTGCGGTCAGTTTCCGTGATGAGTCGGGCTTCCGTTTCCGTGTGCTAAATGCGGCGGGTGAGGATGTGCTGTTGTCCAGCGGCTTTGCCGATGGCCGTGCCGCCGGCATGGTGCTCAAGGCGCTGCAGGCCGGCGAACTGGAGCTGCGTATCGACGGATTGCAATTGCTGGCGCTGCATAATGGCGAGCAGGTGGCGCAAAGCGCAGTGCTGGCCGATGAGGCGGCCTGTCAGCAGGCGCTGGAGGCGGTACGCGAGCTGGCAGCAGAATAAAGCCAGCGATGTTGGCCGACGGGGAGCGCGCAAAGCGCAACCTGTTGGCACCGCTGCTGCCCCCTCGAATTAGCACGACTTTTCGGTAGGCAATAAAAAACGGGGCCTTGTGGGCCCCGTTTGCAGTTCAGGTTTCGTTTAGGAACCCATCTGCTTTTCCTTGATTTCCGCCAGAGTCTTGCAGTCAATGCACAGGGTAGCGGTTGGGCGGGCTTCCAGGCGGCGCAGGCCGATTTCTACGCCACAGGCATCACACCAGCCATATTCCTGGTCTTCGATCAGCTGCAGGGTCTCGTCAATTTTCTTGATCAGCTTGCGCTCGCGGTCGCGGGTACGCAGTTCCAGGCTGAATTCTTCTTCCTGGCTGGCACGGTCGGCCGGATCGGGAAAGTTGGCGGCTTCGTCCTTCATGTAGTTGACGGTACGGTCAACTTCTTCACGCAGCTCCTGTTTCCAGCTATTGAGGATCTCGACAAAATGGGCACGCATTGCATCGCCCATGTATTCCTCGCCCTCGGTTTCTTTATAGGGGACAAAGGCGCGCGTCAGTTGACTGCTTTGTTGCTCTTCTTTATTGGGCATAACTCAGTGCCTCCCACAGCTTAAAAACTTGGTGCAGATACCTCTGCCTTTTCAAGCGGGCGAAATTACCAGAAAGTTTCCGGCAAGGCTAGTGTAAACCTTTGTTTAAGGTAAAACGTATTGGCTTTCGCGTCCTGTTGTGTCATGGAGCTAGTCTTCGCTGCCTTCGATATAGCGCCCCAGCAGGGAGAAGGGGCGTGCCTCGATGATTTCGCAATCGACAAAGCGACCGATCAGCAGCGGGTTGTTGCTGCGGAAGTTGACCACCCGGTTGAATTCGTTGCGCCCCTGCAACATGCCCGGATCTTTTTTGGAGTAGTCGGTGACCAGGATGCGCTGGGTCTGGCCGGCCATGCGACGGCTGTTTTCAAAACCCTGTTGTTGCAGGCGTTGCTGCAACAAGGCCAGACGCTCTTTCTTTACGTCTTCGGGTGTGTCATCCGGCAGGTCGGAGGCCGGTGTGCCGGGACGTGCGCTGTACACAAACGAATAGGAAAAATCGAAACCGACATCGGCAATCAGGTTCATGGTCTGCTCGAAGTCCTTGTCGGTTTCGCCGGGGAAGCCGACGATAAAGTCCGAGCTGATCAGAATGTCCGGCACCGCCTTTTTCAGCTTGCGGATGCGTGACTTGTATTCCAGCGCGGTGTGGTTGCGCTTCATGTTGGCCAGCACCCGGTCGGAGCCGGACTGCACCGGCAGGTGCAGGTAGCGCACCAGCTTGGGCAGGGTGGCGTGGGCTTCGATCAATGCGTCGGAAAACTCCAGCGGGTGCGAGGTGGTGTAGCGGATGCGCTCGATGCCGTCGATATCCGACACCAGCCGCAGCAGGTCGGCCAGGTCGATGATCTGGCCAATGCCGCCAATTGCAAACTCGCCCCGGTAACCGTTGACGTTCTGGCCGAGCAGGGTGACTTCACGCACGCCGTTGTCGGCCAGGTGGCGGACTTCATTCAGCACGTCGGCGGCCGGGCGGCTGACTTCCTCGCCTCGGGTGTAGGGCACCACGCAGAAGGTGCAGTATTTGCTGCAGCCTTCCATGATGGAAACAAAAGCCGTCGGGCCGTCAACCCGTGGCTCGGGCAGGCGGTCGAACTTTTCAATTTCCGGGAAGGAAATGTCCACCTGGGCTTCGCCGGTGCTGCGTACCGCATCGATCATCTCCGGCAGGCGGTGCAGGGTTTGCGGACCAAATACCACGTCGACATAGGGCGCGCGATCGCGGATGGCGGCACCTTCCTGGCTGGCTACGCAACCTCCGACACCAATCACCAGCCCGGGGTTGGCCTGTTTCAGCTCACGCCAACGGCCCAGCTGGGAAAATACCTTTTCCTGGGCCTTTTCGCGGATCGAGCAGGTATTGAGCAAAATAACGTCTGCTTCAGCCGGGTTGTCGGTGGCTTCCATGGCTTCCTGTTCGCCCAGCAGGTCGGCCATGCGCGAGCTGTCGTACTCGTTCATCTGACAGCCGTGGGTTTCGATAAAGAGTTTTTTGGCCATGAAAAGCTACCTGTGGCGTGGCGTAAAAGAAACCGCGCATTATAGGTGCCCGCGGCTATGGCGGCAAAGGGTAGCCCAGCCTTTGTTGATCCTGCGCTGGCTGCTTTATGTTTTCTTGCTGGTGGATGCGTTAAGATGCCGCCATTATCCGGTCTTCAGGAGCTGTTTTTCATGCATTGCCCGTTTTGTGGTGCCCATGATACCAAGGTGGTCGATTCGCGGCTGGTAACCAATGGTGACCAGGTGCGCCGGCGGCGCGAGTGTATTTCCTGTAGCGAGCGCTTTACCACCTTCGAGGTAGCCGAACTGCAGTTGCCGCGACTGATCAAGCAGGATGGCAGTCGCCAGCCGTTTGACGAGAACAAGTTGCGTGCCGGCATGATGCGGGCGCTGGAAAAGCGCCCGGTCAGCCTGGAGCGGGTCGAAGAGGCGGTGGCCAACATCAAGCACAAGCTGCGTGCTAGCGGGGAGCGGGAAATCAAGTCGCTGGTCGCCGGCGAGCTGGTGATGAACGAGCTGCGCAAGCTGGACGAGGTGGCCTATATCCGCTTTGCATCGGTATACCGCCGTTTCCAGGATTTGAACGAGTTCCGCGAAGAAATCGAACGCATGACCCGCGAGCGCGACAGCGATGCGTGACCGCGAGTTCATGGCCAGGGCGCTGCAGCTTGCGGAGCTAGGCCTGTACTCTACCCATCCCAACCCCAGGGTTGGCTGCGTGCTGGTGCGTGATGGCCGCATTGTCGGCGAGGGCTGGCACCGGCAGGCTGGTACGCCCCATGCAGAGGTGCATGCCATTCGCGCTGCCGGTGCACAGGCATCCGGCGCAACTGCCTACGTTACCCTTGAACCCTGCAGCCATCATGGCCGTACGCCACCCTGTGCGCAGGCGTTGCTGGATGCCGGTGTTGGTCGCGTGGTGGTGGCCATGCAGGACCCCAATCCACAGGTGTCCGGTCGTGGACTTGAGTTGTTGCGGAGTCATGGCGTAGAGGTTTGCGTGCTGGAGGGTGCGCTGGCTGAGCAGGCGCAGGCTCTGAATGCCGGTTTCGTCAGGCGCATGCGCGATGGCCTGCCCCGGGTGACGGCCAAGCTGGCGATGAGCCTGGATGGGCGTACCGCCATGGCCAGCGGCGAGAGCCAGTGGATTACCGGTCCTGCCGCGCGTGCCGATGTGCAGCGGCTGCGGGCGCGTAGCAGCGTGATTGTCAGTGGTGCCGATACCGTGCTGCAGGACGGTGCGCGGCTGACGGTCAGGAGCGGGCAGCTGGAGCTGCCGGAGCCACAAAAATCCCTGGCGCTACAGCGTCCGCCCATGCGGGTGCTGGTGGATAGCCGTCAGCGCGTACCCTTTGATGCGCCTTTTTACCAGGCGGACAACGCCTGGCTGGCAACCCTGCGGCAGCCGTTGCAGGCAATGCCGTCCAGTGCCGGATTGTTGCTGATGCCGGAAAACGGAGGGCGTGTTGACCTGCATGCCTTGCTGTGCGAACTGGCACAGGGGTACGAAGCCAATGAGGTGCTGGTCGAGGCGGGGGCCGGGTTGTGCGGTGCTTTTTTGCAGGCCGGTTTGCTGGACGAGCTGGTGATCTATATGGCGCCCAGGCTGCTGGGCAGCGATGCACGGCCGTTGCTGGATTTGCCTCTTCTGCAGATGGCCCAGGCGCTGGATGTGCGGATTGACGAGGTGCGTGCGGTGGGCGGGGACTGGCGGATTAGTTGCCGCCTGAATGCCTGAGGTGCTGCCTGCCGCAGACTGTGTGGCAGGCAGCAAATTGCTTTAGAGCCCGACTACATCTTCGGCCTGCAGGCCTTTATCGCGGGAAATTACGCTGTATTCCACACGCTGGCCTTCGACCAGAATGCGGTGGCCTTCACCGCGAATGGCGCGAAAGTGCACAAAAATATCATCTCCGCTGTCGCGGGCAATAAAGCCAAAGCCCTTGGTGGTGTTGAACCACTTGACTGTGCCGGTTTCGCGCATGCCTTCCTGATTTTCGTCTTCGGACTGGCTCCTGCTTTCGTCGCGGGATATGGCGGAGGTTGGCTGTGCACTGCTGTTAGCCGGCTTTTTGCCGCCAAACAGGTAAACCAGGGTAGCGGCAGCGGTAAAGATCAGGCTGACCAGTGGCAGGGCAGGGATGGTGACAAACAGTGATGCGGCTTGTAGCGTCGTGGCGGTAACCAGCAGCGACGCGGTAACAATACAAACGGATTTTGACATGATGGTAATGACTCGATTTGCAAAGGAATAATTCAAGTGTGATTCGGCCCGTTGCACTTGCCGCGACCGGCAACGCGCTGGTCAGGCGGGCGCATCCGGGCTGACCGGATATTAAACAGCAAAGCGGGGCGCGACTCAAATCAACAGCGGCGATGTTTGTCGCATACGGTCGGGCTCGGTCTGTATGCAGCTTCGGCCGCAGGCATGGTCGCCGGCCGTGGAAAGCTATATAATCTGCCGTTTTCTACAGGGCCGGTGATTCGGTTCCTGTTCTGCTGGTGCCGCCAGGCTGGCAGCAGCCCTAGTCTTACATTCTGAATAATCCGGGAAGTGAACACGATCATGATGCGCAGCCACTATTGCGGCCACCTTAACGCCGGCCTTGAAGGTCAAACCGTCACCCTCTGCGGATGGGTGCACCGTCGCCGCGACCACGGCGGCGTGATTTTCCTCGATATCCGCGACCGCGAAGGTCTGGCCCAGGTGGTGTTCAACCCCGACAACTTAGACACCTTCAACACCGCCGACCGCGTACGCAGCGAGTTCGTGGTTAAGGCCACCGGCGTGGTGCGCCGCCGCCCTGACGGTGCCACCAACCCCAACCTGGCCAGCGGCGAGATTGAAGTGATCGCCACCGGGCTGGAAATTCTCAGCCAGGCCGACACCCCGCCGTTCCCGCTGGACGAGCACTCCGACGTGGGCGAGGAAACCCGTTTGCGTTTCCGCTACATCGACCTGCGCCGTCCGGAAATGGCCGAAAAGCTCAAACTGCGCTCGCGCATCAGCTCCAGCATTCGCCGTTTCCTCGATGACAACGGCTTCCTCGATGTGGAAACCCCAATCCTGACCCGTGCCACTCCCGAGGGTGCCCGCGACTATCTGGTGCCGAGCCGCACACACCAGGGCAGCTTCTTTGCCCTGCCGCAGTCGCCGCAACTGTTCAAGCAACTGCTGATGGTGGCCGGTTTTGACCGCTACTATCAGATCGCCAAATGTTTCCGTGACGAAGACTTGCGTGCCGACCGTCAGCCCGAATTTACCCAGATCGACATCGAAACCAGCTTTATGGACGAAGCCGACATCATGGGTATGACAGAAACCATGATCCGCAACCTGTTCAAAGAAGTGCTGGATGTGGATCTGGGCGAGTTCCCGCACATGCCGTATGAAGAGGCCATGCGCCGCTTTGGTTCTGACAAGCCGGACCTGCGTATTCCGCTGGAACTGGTGGACATTGCCGACCAGCTCAAGGATGTCGAGTTTAAAGTGTTCAGCGGCCCGGCCAACGATCCAAAGGGTCGTGTTGCCGCCCTGCGTGTGCCCGGCCAGGGTGCCATGCCGCGTGGCCAGATTGACGACTACACCAAGTTTGTCGGTCTGTATGGTGCTAAAGGTCTGGCCTATATCAAGGTCAACGAACGTGCCAAAGGTGCGGAAGGCTTGCAGTCGCCAATCGTTAAGTTCATTCCTGAAGACAACCTGAACACCATTCTGGATCGTGTGGGCGCGGTGGATGGCGACATTGTGTTCTTCGGTGCCGACAAGGCGCAGGTGGTCAGCGATGCGCTGGGCGCGTTGCGTATTCGCCTTGGTCACGACCTCGACTTGCTAACCTGCCAGTGGGCACCGATGTGGGTGGTGGACTTCCCGATGTTCGAGGAAAACGACGACGGTTCGCTAAGCGCACTGCACCACCCGTTCACCTCGCCAAAATGCACACCGGACGAGCTGAAAGCTGCGCCAGGTGCTGCGCTATCCCGCGCCTACGATATGGTGCTCAATGGCACCGAGCTGGGCGGCGGTTCCATCCGTATCCACGACAAACAGATGCAGCAGACCGTGTTCGAGGTGCTGGGCATTGACGAAACAGAGCAAAAAGAAAAGTTCGGCTTCCTGCTCGATGCCCTGCGTTTCGGTGCGCCACCCCATGGCGGCCTGGCCTTTGGCCTGGACCGTCTGGTGATGCTGATGACCGGTGCCAGCTCGATCCGTGAAGTTATTGCCTTCCCGAAAACCCAGAGTGCAGCCTGTGTGATGACGCAAGCGCCGGGGACTGTGGATGCCAAGCAGTTGCGTGAGCTGAATATTCGTTTGCGGGAGCAGGTGAAGGCTGAAGGTTAATTTGTTTTTGCGGTGTGTCGGGGCTGGGTCAGGCTGGCTTAAAGCTACGCTTCACCTCTCGAAGCACGCTTCGAGATGCTCGCTGATGCTTTCGCCAGCCTGACCCAGCCCCAAAGACTCCGCGTGTTGCGGGGGAGGGTGGCCCGGCGGCGCCGGGCTGCTGTCGCGTGAAGCACCTTAAGTTGGGTGCTTTATGCATTTAGCCTCCGGACTGGATGTGGTTTTGAGTTTTGGGCCGAGCGAATGAGCGCTTTGTCCAAATGGAGCTTAAACCTTGTCATCACCTGGCTTGACCGGGTGATCTTCCAGCGCCAGATCGCTTTTAAGGTGCAGTGTGCACAGTATTTGCCGGCAGGCGTGGGGTGCTATGGAGTAAAGCGTAGGCGACAGGGATGTATTCACGGCGACTTTACGCAATAGCGCCCCACGCCTGGCCTACACAGAGTTTGAAATTTTAAGAAACAAAGAGGAACTGTTATGGCTGGACATTCCAAATGGGCCAATATCAAGCACCGCAAGGCGCGTCAGGACGCGCAGCGCGGCAAGATTTTTACCAAGCTGATTCGTGAGCTGACCGTGGCTGCCAAGGCCGGTGGCGGCGTGGTTGCCGACAACCCGCGTCTGCGGCTGGCGGTGGACAAGGCACTGGGCGCCAATATGAGCCGTGACGTGATTGACCGCGCCATCGCCCGGGGTGCCGGCACCAACGATGCCGACAACGTAGAAGAGCTGTCCTATGAGGGTTACGGCATTGCCGGTGTGGCGGTTTATGTGGAAGCCATGACCGACAACCGCAACCGTACCGCCGCCGAAGTGCGTCACGCCTTCAGCAAGCACGGCGGCAACCTGGGTACCGACGGCTCGGTGGCCTACCTGTTCGAGCGCAAGGGCCAGATCCTGTTTGCACCGGGCGTAGACGAAGAAGCCCTGATGGATGCCGCACTGGAAGCCGGTGCCGATGACGTGGTGGTCAACGATGACGGCTCGGTTGAGGTATTGACTGCTTTTGGCGACTTCATCAACGTCAATGAAGCCCTGATTGCCAGCGGCTACAAAGCCGAAGAAGCCGAAGTCACCATGATCCCCAGCACCACCGCCGAACTGGACAGCGACAGTGCCGAAAAAATCATGAAACTGATCGACGCCCTCGAAGACCTGGACGACGTACAAAACGTCTACACCAACGCCGAATTCCCGGACGAAGACTAAGCGTTGCGTAGCGACAGTGGTTCTGCCGAGACTCCATGTGCAGCAAAAGTGATTGCCTGGACGAAGTAAGACGGCAGCATTCGCACGTTTTGCGAATCAGTAAATCCGCCCGGTATTTAGTCTGAACATGGCGACAGCAGCCCGGCGCAGCCGGGCTACACCCTCTCAGTCCATGCGGTGTATCCGGGGGCGGGTGAGGCTGGCAAAAGCATCAGCGA
This sequence comes from uncultured Thiopseudomonas sp., assembly GCA_964625365.1. Classification (GTDB taxonomy): domain Bacteria; phylum Pseudomonadota; class Gammaproteobacteria; order Pseudomonadales; family Pseudomonadaceae; genus Thiopseudomonas. Next base: position 8,493 of record CAZVDA010000006.1, read on the forward strand.
CCGTCCCGAAGCTTGCTTCGGGACGGGAAGCGTAGCTTTAAGCCAGCCTCACCCGCCCCCTGACACCCAGCAAAAGACAAAACCAATCTACTGTGTAAATATTCAGTACCATGTGCTACTTTGTTGTCCTTTCTTTTCAGCAAAAGCTCACGGCATGACTTTAATTCTTGGCATTGACCCCGGCTCGCGCATCACCGGCTATGGCGTGGTACGCGACACCGGTCGTGGCTGCGAATATGTCGCCTCGGGCTGCATCCGCACTGGCAGCGGCGAGCTGGCCGACCGGCTGGATGCGGTGTTTGCCGGCGTTAGCCAGGTGATCGAGCTGTATCAGCCGGAGCTGATGGGCATCGAACAGGTGTTCATGGCCAACAACGCCGACTCGGCGCTCAAGCTGGGCCAGGCGCGCGGGGCGGCCATTGTTGCGGCAACCCAACACCAAATAAAAGTCAGCGAATACAGCGCCACCCAGATCAAGTCGGCACTGGTGGGCAGTGGCCGTGCCGCCAAGGAACAGGTGCAGGTGATGGTCATGCACCTGCTCAAGCTGACCGAAAAACCGCAAATAGACGCCTCCGATGCGCTGGCGGTAGCGCTCTGTCATGCCCACCATCGCCAGACGCTGATTCCCCACAATCTGGGCGGTGCCAGGCGGCGCGGTGGACGCTTGCGACTGGCCAGCCTGCCTGAAGGATATGTTCAATGATTGGTTTTTTACGCGGTATCCTGCTGGACAAACAGCCGCCCTTTGTCACCCTGGATGTCAATGGCGTGGGCTATGAGCTGGAGGTGCCGATGAGCACCTTGTTTCAGCTGCCGGAAACCGGTAAACAGCTGGAGCTGCACACCCATCTGGTGGTGCGCGAGGATGCCCAGCTGCTGTTCGGTTTTTACAGCCGCAAGGATCGGCAGATGTTCCGCGAGCTGATCCGCCTCAATGGCGTTGGCCCCAAGCTGGCGTTGGCGCTGATGTCCGGCATGAGTGGCGACGAGCTGATTGCCTGCGTGCATGCCGAAGACACCGCCCGATTGATGAAGGTGCCCGGGGTGGGCAAGAAAACTGCCGAGCGCCTGCTGGTCGAACTGAAAGGCAAATTCAAGGACTGGGACGTTCCGGCTGGCGTAACTCTGCCCACTGCCGATGCGACCACCACTCACTATTCCACCAGTGCCGAGCAGGATGCGGTCAGTGCGCTGGTCAGCCTAGGCTTCAAACCCGCAGAAGCCAGCAAAGCCGTGCGTGCGGTGTTTGCCGACGACCTGCGCAGCGAAGAGCTGATTCGCCTGGCCCTGCGTGGCCTGGGCCAGTAAACAGGATATTCCATGATCGAAGCCGACCGCCTGATTTCCGGTACCGCCAAAGAGCGGGAAGAGCAGTTTGACCGTGCCATCCGCCCGCTCAGTCTGGCGGAGTACATCGGCCAGCCGGTGGTGCGTGACCAGATGGGGCTGTTTATCCAGGCCGCCCGCATGCGCAACGAGGCGCTGGACCACACCTTAATTTTTGGCCCGCCGGGTCTGGGCAAAACCACGCTGGCCAACATCATTGCCACCGAAATGGGCGTGTCGCTAAAAAGCACCTCCGGCCCGGTTCTGGAGCGGGCCGGCGATCTGGCCGCTCTGTTGACCAACCTCAACGAAGGCGATGTGCTGTTTATCGACGAAATTCACCGCCTACCACCGGTGGTGGAAGAGGTGCTGTATCCGGCCATGGAAGATTTTCAGCTGGACATCATGATTGGCGAAGGGCCGGCAGCCCGTTCCATCAAGCTGGATCTGCCGCCCTTTACCCTGGTCGGTGCCACCACCCGCGCCGGCATGCTGACCAATCCGCTGCGTGACCGTTTCGGCATTGTGCAGCGGCTGGAGTTCTACAGCCATGCCGACCTGAGCAGCATTGTCGAGCGGGCAGCCGGCATTTTTGGCATGCCGATTGATCCTGAAGGCGCCTTCGAGATTGCCCGCCGTTCGCGGGGCACGCCACGGATTGCCAACCGCCTGCTGCGCCGGGTGCGCGATTTTGCCCAGGTGCGCAGCAATGGTGAAATCAGCCGTGCCGTGGCTGATCAGGCGCTCAACATGCTGGATGTCGACGAGCTGGGCTTTGACCATCAGGACCGCCGCCTGCTGTTGACCATGATGGAAAAATTCGACGGTGGCCCGGTCGGGCTGGACAACCTGGCAGCGGCCATCAGCGAAGAGCGCCATACCATCGAGGATGTGCTGGAGCCTTATCTGATCCAGCAGGGTTATATTATGCGAACACCGCGCGGGCGGGTGGTGACCCGCCATGCCTGGCTCCATTTTGGCCTGCAGGCACCGAAAACCGCACAGTCTGCCCAGGAGGAGCTTTTCAATGACGAAAACGGAATTTAGCTGGCCCTGCCGTGTCTATTACGAGGACACCGATGCCGGCGGCGTTGTCTACTATGTGAACTACCTCAAATTCATGGAGCGGGCGCGTACCGAGCGCCTGCGGGCACTGGGTTACAGCCAGCATCAACTGGCGGCGGAAAATCTGCTTTTTGTCGTACACAGCGCGCAAACCCGCTATCATGCGCCGGCGCGGCTGGATGACGAATTGCAGGTCACTGCCCGGGTCGTCAAACTGGGCAAGGCGCGTCTGGAGTTCAGCCAGCAGGTACGCCGCAGCGACGGCCTGTTGCTGTGTGAAGGGCAGTTCACCATTGCCTGTGTGGCCGCCGACAGTTTTAAACCCGTGGCAATGCCGGCCGCATTGCATACCACTTTTCAACACGATCTTTAGCGTTAGGGGGAGACCTTCGTGGACGCCAATCAAGCCGATTCAATGTCAATGTGGAGCCTGGTCAGCAATGCCAGCCTGCTGGTGCAGCTGGTCATGCTGACCCTGCTGCTGGCGTCGGTCATTTCCTGGATCATCATCTTTCAGCGCAGCAGCGCGCTGGGGGCGGCCCGCAAGGGTCTGGAGCAGTTTGAAGACCGTTTCTGGTCGGGAGTGGACCTGTCGCGCCTGTACCGCGAGGTGAGCGGCAAGCACGAATTGAACGGCACCGAACGTATTTTTCAGGCCGGTTTCAAAGAGTTTTCCCGCCTGCGCCAGCAACAGGGCATGCAGCCCGATGCCATTATGGACGCCGTGGCCCGCGCCATGCGCGTTGCCATCGCCCGCGAAGAAGAACACCTGGAACAAAACCTGCCCTTTCTGGCCACGGTCGGTTCGACCAGCCCCTATGTCGGCCTGTTCGGTACCGTATGGGGCATCATGAACTCGTTTCGTGGTCTGGCGCAGGTACAGCAGGCCACGCTGGCCACGGTAGCGCCAGGTATTGCCGAGGCGCTGATTGCCACGGCCATCGGTTTGTTTGCTGCCATCCCTGCGGTGGTTGCCTACAACCGGTTTGCCGCCCGCGGTGAAGTGCTGATTGCCCGTTACTACACCTTTGCCGACGAGTTTCATGCCATCCTGCACCGCACCGTGCATGCCAAGGGCTGAGCCGGAGAACCGACATGGCCCGTATACGCAATCGCAGAAAGCCCGTCGCCGAAATGAACGTGGTGCCCTACATCGACGTGATGCTGGTATTGCTGGTGATCTTTATGGTGACCGCGCCCATGCTTAACCAGGGTGTCAAGGTCGAGCTGCCTCAGGTGTCCAGCGAGGTTCTGCCGCAGGATAATAATGCGGTCATCCTCACCGTCTCGATCAAGGAAGATAAAAGCTATTACTGGACGACCGGCTCCGAAGTGGATGTGGACACTGTGGACGACAGCGCGGTAAGCCTGGACGAAATGGTCAGGGCGGCCAGCGCGGTTCTGGCGGCCAACAAGGCACAGGGCAAGCAGGTGCAGGTGTATGTGCGTGCCGACAAGCGGGTTGATTATGGCAGCGTCATGCAGGCCATGGGCGGGCTGCAACAGGCTGGCGTCACCGATGTGGGCCTGATTACCGAGCCGCTTTGATGGACAGGTTTCCCCAACAGAAAGACCCGCTGTTCTGGCCGGCTGTCTGGGCGGTTGCCATTCATGTGGCGCTGCTGTCGCTGCTGTTTGTCAGTTTTTCCAGCACGCCCGAGTTGCCGCCGGCGCGGCCCATAGTCAAGGCGACCCTGTATCAGTTGGAGTCGCAAAACATGGCGACTACACAGACGCAGCACAAGATTGCTGGTGAGGCCGAGCAAACCCGTACCCGGGACTACGCGCAGGAACAACTGGAACAGAAAAAGCGTGACCAGGAACGCGAGGCCGCCGCGCAGCGCAAGGCCGAGGAAGAACGCCAGGTTGCCATGCGCCAGGCCGAGCAACAGCGTCAGGCTGAGCAAAAAGCCGAGCAGGAACGCAAGCAGCAGGCCGAGCAGAAGCTGGCCGACGAGCGGCAGAAAGCAGCCGAGCAAAAACGTCTGGCTGAACAAAAAGCCGCTGAGCAGAAAAAACTGGAGCTGCAAAAGGCCGAAGCGGCACGCCTGAAAGCCGCCGAGGAAGCCAAGGCCCGCGCCGAAGCCGAGCGTAAAAAGGCCGAAGAGCTGAAAAAGAAAGCCGAGGCCGACCGCAAGAAAGCAGAAGAGCAGAAACAAAAGGCCGAAGCCGAACGCAAAAAGGCCGAGGAACAAAAACAGAAAGCCGAGGCCGAGCGTAAAAAAGCCGAAGCCGACAAGCAAAAGCGCGACGCCGAACAGGCCGCCAAAGTGGCGGCTGAAAAAGCCCGCGAGGCCGAGCGGCGTGCCCAGGAGGACCGTACTGCAGCGGCACTGGCCGAGTTGCTGGGCGACGGACCGACGCAGCGGCAAAGCACAGTGGCCGACCGCCAGGGTGAACAGCAGGCAGGGCGTATGGACGATCTGATTGTCCAGCTGGTCAGCCAGAACTGGAGCCGTCCGGACGCCGCCCGCAATGGCATGCAAGTGGTGCTGGATGTCGAGTTTTTACCGGACGGCACCATCAGCCGCGTGGTGATTGCCCGTAGCAGCGGCAACCCCGCATTTGACAACTCTGCCCTGGCTGCAGTAAGAAACGTGGCACGGGTCAGGGAACTGCAGAGCCTGGACCGCGCCACCTATGAACGCTTTTACCGTAAACGCAGCATGGCCTTCAGGCCCGAGGATTTAAGTCAGTGAACACCCTGTTTCGACTGTTGATTGCCTGTATCACCCTGACCGCCAGCCTGGCCTTTGCCGCCGATCCGCTGGTGATTACCCGTGGCACCGACCGGGCCATTCCGGTGGCCGTGGTGCCCTTTGGCGTGAGTGGCGGCGGCTTGCCGGATGATCCGGCCCGCATCATCGCCGCCGACCTGTACAACTCGGGCCTGTTCAGTCCAGTAGCCCGCGAGCACATGATCAGTATGCCGACCCGTCCGGACGAGATCATTTACCGCGACTGGCGTGCCGTGGGTGCCCAGTACCTGCTGATCGGCGATGTGCGCGGGCTGGGCGATGGCCGTTACCAGTTGCAGTACCACCTGTTCAACGTGACCAGCGAACAGCAGGTGCATGCCGGCACGGTGAGTGGTACCGCACAGCAGATCCGCGACATGTCGCACCACATTGCCGACCAGGCCCATGAAAAAGTCACCGGCATCCGCGGTGCCTTTTCTACCAAGCTGCTGTTTGTCAGTGCTTCGGGGCCGGTCAATGACCGCCGTTACGCGCTGTACCGCGCCGACTACGACGGTGCCCGTGCCGTGACCCTGTTGCAGTCACGCGAGCCGATCCTGTCGCCTTCCTACGCGCCGGACGGCAAGCGCATTGCCTATGTGTCCTTTGAGCAGAAGCGCCCGCGTATCTATGTGCAGCACGTTGAAACCGGTGCGCGCGAGCAGGTGACCAATTTTGAAGGGCTCAACGGCGCACCGGCCTGGTCACCGGACAGCAGCAAGCTGGCCTTTGTGCTGTCCAAAGACGGCAATCCGGAAATTTACGTAATGGACATGGCCAGCCGCCAGACACGCCGCGTTACCAATCACATGGCAATTGATACCGAACCCTTTTGGGGCAAGGACGGCCAGACCCTGTACTTTACCTCCGACCGTTCCGGCAAGCCGCAAATTTACCGCACCAGCATCAACGGTGGTGAAGCCAAACGTGTGACCTTCACCGGCAACTACAATGCCAACCCCAAACTGTCGGCCGATGAAAAAACGCTGGTGATGATTCACCGCCAGGACGGTTACAAGGTATTCAAGGTGGCCACCCAGGACTTGCAGCGCGGCACCCTTCGCATCATTTCCGACACCAGTCTGGACGAATCGCCCACTGTTGCGGCCAACGGAACCATGGTAATCTACGCCACGCGTCAACAGGGTAAAGGAGTGCTGATGCTGACCTCCATCAATGGCCGCGTGCGTACCGCATTGCCGGGTATTGAAGGAGAGATACGTGAGCCTTCATGGTCACCTTTTTTAAACTGATGAAACGCCTTACTGAATCTGTTCAACAACCTTTGCGTTGGAGTTTTGTAACACCATGTCAACGATCAAATTTGGCAAACTGACTGCCCTGTCCCTGGCCCTGCTGTTTGCAGTAGGCTGTACCTCCAAAGGCGGCGACAATGCCGGCAACGAAACCCTGGACCCCAATGCAGGCCTTAACGGCGGCATGACCGGTGGTGCCGGTTACGGCAGCGAATTCGACAGCAGCAGCGAAGCTGCCCTGCGCGCCATCAAAACCTTCTACTTCGAGTTCGACAGCTCCGACCTCAAGCCTGAAGCCATGCGCGCCCTCGACGTTCACGCCCGCGACCTGAAAGGCAACGGCCGCCGTGTCGTTCTGGAAGGCCACACCGACGAGCGCGGTACCCGCGAGTACAACATGGCCCTGGGCGAGCGTCGTGCCAAGGCTGTCCAGCGCTACATGGTGCTGCAGGGTGTTTCCCCCGCACAGCTGGAGCTGGTGTCCTACGGTGAAGAGCGTCCGGTTGCCGGCGGCCACAGCGAAGCTGACTGGGCCCAGAACCGCCGCGTAGAACTGCGCGACTAAGCCCATGAAAAAGACAGTTCCTGCCCTGCTGGTGTCGCTGCTTGCGGCGGCTGCCGCGCCTGCGCTTGCCAATGATGGTGCAGGACTGTCTGCCCAGGGCCAGCTGTTCATGCAGCTGCAACAGATGCAGCAGGAAATTGCCGCATTGCGTGGCATGGTGGAAGAGCAGCAAAACCAGCTCAACCGCCTGAGCGAAGAAAGCCGCGATCGCTATCAGGCACTCGACAGCCGGATCGGCAGCGGTGGTTCCGCCAGTGCAAGTGCACCGACAGCGGATACGAATTATCAGCAGCTACCTGCGGCGCCCCGGACGGATGTTGCCCCGGGTGATCCTGCCAAGGAGCAACAGTTTTACGACGCCTCCTACAGCCTGATCCAAGCACGCGACTTTGACCGTGCCCAGCAGGCGTTTACGGCCTTTCTCGAGCGCTATCCGCAAGGTAAATATGCTGCCAATGCCCATTACTGGCTGGGCGAAATAGCCCTGGTCAAGAACGAACTGCAAGCGGCAGGCCAGGCATTTGCCACCGTTATCCAGGACTGGCCACAACATGCCAAGGTGGCCGACTCCACTTACAAGCTTGCTGTGGTAGAGCAGCGGCTGGGCCGCTTTGAGCGGGCCGAAGCCATGTTCCGGCAGGTAATCAGCCAGTATCCCGACAGCGCCGCTGCCAATCTGGCGCGCCAGGATCTGCAGCGCCTGCAACAATGACGTGGGCGGGCCATTTGGCAGGCGTTACAAATAGTCCTTGAAATCAACGCCAAAACACGTATTATTTGCCACCCCGAAGGGTCGTTAGCTCAGTGGTAGAGCAGTTGGCTTTTAACCAATTGGTCGCAGGTTCGAACCCCGCACGACCCACCATTTCCTTCCGGTACTGCAACAGTATCAGCCTGCACGGGGCGCACCTGAAGGGTGTGCACATCGGCAGCTTTTGGGAATTGCCTACAGATGACACAGATTGCTGAACGCATTTTGGTTCAAGCACACCTGGCGGCCAGACAGATCCAGCCCCTGACCGCCGAACAGCAAGCCGCCTATTTTGCACAGATTGCCGCTGAACTTGAGCGTCGCAACGCGGTGCTGGTTGCACATTATTATTGCGATCCGGTACTGCAGGAGCTGGCCGAAAAAACCGGCGGCTGCGTGGCCGATTCGCTGGAGATGGCCCGCTTCGGCAAAAACCACCCCGCACAGACGCTGCTGGTAGCCGGTGTGCGCTTTATGGGCGAAACCGCCAAAATTCTGAGCCCGGAAAAGCGGGTGCTGATGCCGACTCTTGAGGCGACCTGCTCGCTGGATCTGGGCTGTCCGGTTCAGGAGTTTTCTGCCTTCTGTGACCAGCACCCCGAACGTACCGTGGTGGTGTATGCCAACACCTCGGCTGCGGTCAAGGCGCGTGCCGACTGGGTGGTGACGTCCAGCTGTGCGCTGGAAATCGTTGAAAGCCTGATGGATAACGGCGAGAAAATCATCTGGGGTCCCGACAAGCATCTGGGCCGCTATATCGAGCGTGAAACCGGTGCCGACATGCTGATGTGGGACGGTGCCTGTATCGTGCACGAAGAATTCAAGACCCGGCAGCTGGAAGACATGATTGCGCTGTATCCGGACGCCGCGGTACTGGTGCACCCCGAATCGCCGGAAGCGGTAGTCGAGCTGGCTGACGTAGTGGGCTCCACCAGCCAGCTGCTCAAGGCTACCCAGACCATGGACCGCGATACCTTTATCGTGGCTACCGACAAGGGCATTTTCTACAAGATGCAGCAGGCCAGCCCGCATAAAACCTTTATCGAAGCGCCTACCGCCGGGGAGGGTGCCAGCTGCCGCAGCTGTGCCAGTTGCCCGTGGATGGCCATGAATACGCTGGAAGCCACCCTGCACAGCCTGCAGACCGGAGCCAATGAAATTCAGGTGGATGCCGCGCTGGTGCCAAAAGCGGTCAAGCCGCTGCAACGCATGCTCGACTTTACCAGCAGCGCCGGGCTGGCGGTGAAGGGTAACGCCTGAGTTTTTATGTGCTACAAACCTGAAAAGCCCTGATTGATTCAGGGCTTTTTTCTATGCATAAGCGGGCGTCTGCAGTGTAGCAAACCGGTCCGGTACGGGAATGCCATGGCTTACAGCGTCTGATCGCTAAATGCCTTGTTGATTATGCAAAGGTATAGCACCGGGCAGTTTAAGTCGCGCGTTGTGTCTGCTACATTGCGCACATAGTGTGCACGGGTTCACACGATATCGCAGGTCAGTTCTTCGCTGGCCGCTAGCCGGCCATCCGGGTTCAGCCCCATGAAAAAACTCTTCAACCGCCTGTCCATACGCTACAAGCTGACCGTATTGATGGGCGGTGGTTCTGTTGCAGCCTTGCTGCTTTCCGGTACCCTGCTGTTTTCGCTGACATGGATGGCCGAGCGCGACGAGTCGATACGTACACTGCACCAACTGGCCGGCATGGCAGCTGAAAACCTGCGTGCGGCCCTGGCCTTCAATGACGGCGAAAGTGCCAGCAACATGCTGGCGGCTCTGCGCAGCCATCCGCATATCCTGCTGGCTCTGGTGGAAGCCGAAAACGGTACCCTGCTGGGCAGCTACCGTCATCCGGGCGTCAGTCCCGAACACTTTGACCAGCTCCACCAGCGCATGCATGCCCGTCACCAGGCTGCCGATGCGGCCGGCTGGCCGGAAGGAGCGGATGTGCAGGACATGACGCAGGATTATCACTATGTCGTGCATCCGGTTGAGCTGGACGGAGAGCATCTGGGCATCATTGCCATCGTGGCCGACAACCAGGCCATGCTGGATAAAATGCAGCATTTTTTGCTGATCATGCTGACCGCCTCATTGCTGTTACTGATGTTCCTGTTTCTGGTATCGCTGCGCCTGCAGAGGGTATTTACCCGCCCTGTGCTGGATCTGGTGCGCAGCATGCGGCGTATCGGCAAGGACAAAGACTATGCCACACGCCTCGACAACCCATACCAGGACGAGTTTGGCGAGTTGTACCAGGGCTTCAACCGTATGCTGCAGGACATTTACGAGCGTGACGAACGCCTCAGCCAGCAGGCCAGCACCGATACCCTGACCGGGCTGGCCAATCGCCGTTTTGCTGCCGAGCGTTTTGCCGTGAAGAGCAAGCGCAGCCTGCGCAACCAGGAACCGCTGGGCATCATCCTGCTGGATATTGACCATTTCAAACAGGTCAATGACAGCTGGGGCCACGCTGCGGGTGACCGTGTGCTGCAGGATATTGCCCGAATTCTGCAGTCCGGCGCCCGGCCCTACGACCTGCCGGTACGCCTGGGCGGGGAAGAATTCATGCTGCTGTGCGACAACGCCGGGCCCGACGTAGTGCAGACGGTGGCCGAGCGTATCCGGCAGGCGGTCGAGGCCCATGAGTTTGTGCTGGATGACGGGCGCAGTATCCGTATTACCAGCAGTCTGGGCTGTTGCTCGCAGGTAGCGGACGCCGATGCGGACGCGGCCCTGATGCAGACCATGATTGACCGTGCTGACAAAGCCCTGTATTGCGCGAAACGTGGCGGTCGCAACCGTGTGGAGCTGGCACCCGCATGAAGTTGACAGGACTCAGGCTGACGGCGCTGGTCGCAATGCTATTTACAGCACTGGCCTGGGGCAGTGATACCGAACAGCGCCTGAAAGCCGTGTATCTGGGCCGCTTTGCCGAATATGTCCAGTTTCCTGCCGGGCGCAAGGAGCATGCAGAGTTTGTGATTGCCGTGCTGGGGCCGGACCCCTTTGGCGGACAACTGCAGACCCTGTACCAGGAGCGCCGGATACACAGGAAGTCGGTGCGTGTCGTGCAGGCAGCACATTTGCAGGACGTGCCACCCTGTGATCTGTTGTACATCAGCCTGCCCACCCAGGCCGCCCGTGATGCGGCCATTGAGTTTGCCGCCCGGCATCAGGTGCTGACCGTTAGCGATGCGCGCGGATTCGCGGCCCGGGGCGGCATCATCCAGATTGGCTTTGTCGAGCAAAAAGCCAGAATCCTCATTAATCATACGGCTGCCATTCGCAACGGACTCCAGATCCGGGCGCCTTTGCTGTCCATTGCCACCGTGTTGCAGGGAGAACAACCATGAAGCGCTATCTGCTTCCATTGCTGGCCCTGGGCCAGGTTGCCGTGGCCGACACCGGCCTGCCCGATGACGACTGGTACAGTATGGATCTGGAAAGCCTGCTGCAGGTACGCACGCCGCCCAAGGCCCAGGTGGGATCTCGCCACGGCTTGCGCAGCGTAAAAAACTCCGCAGTGCCGGTGGATGTCTACACCGCCGAACAGTTGCTGGCCACCGGCGAAATCGAACTGGCGCGGGCGCTGGCGGCGCTGGTGCCGGGCTTCAACTACCCGCGCCCGTCGATTGCCGACGGTACCGACCACGCGCCGCCATTTACCCTGCGCACACTGCAGCCCGATCAGGTGCTGGTGCTGGTCAACGGCAAACGGCTGCATCAGGGGTCGCTGTTGCACACCAATGGCACTATCGGTCGCGGCAGCTCGGGCACCGACCTGAACACCATTGCCCTGCTGGCGGTAGAACGTGTTGAAATACTGCGTGACGGTGCAGCGGCGCAGTACGGCTCTGATGCGATTGCCGGCATCGTCAACATCATTCTCAAGGGCTATGGGCAGGCCCATCAGGGCCTGTACCAGTGGGGTCGCACTCACGAGGGCGACGGTCTAGCCCGGCATACCGAAGTGATGGCGGCCTTGCCGCTGGCCGGTGACGGTTTTGCCAATCTGGTGCTGTCGCGGCGTGATCGCGGCTCCAGCAACCGTGCCAATGCCGGTGTGCTGGATAACGGCAGGGTCCGGCAGCACTTTGGCGATGCGCAGGCGCTGGATGACAGCCTTGCATTTAATGCCGAGTTGCCAAGGGCGGATACCCTGTTTTACGCCCATGGACACTATAACCGGCGCAAAGGCAGTGCCGGTGCGTTTTATCGCTATGCTGACGATGACCGCAATGTGACAGACCTATATCCGGACGGCTTCTTGCCGCTGATCGAGCCGCGCATTAGGGACTATTCGGCAACCCTGGGCATCAAGGGTGTGCTGGACAATGGTGCCAGCTGGGACCTGAGCTATACCCGTGGTCAAAACGACTACCATTTTTATGTACGCAATTCGCTCAACCGCTCGCTGGGCACCAGCAGCCCGCGCAGTTTTGACAGCGGCAGCACCCGCCTGACCCAGGACACCCTGAATCTTGATATCAACCAGCGCTTTGGTGCGCACAGCCTGAGTGCCGGCTACGAGATGCGCCGCGAACGGTACCGGATCAGGGCAGGCGATCCGGCCTCCTATTTGCTGGGGCCGGAAGCGGCCTGGTATCCGGGTGCCCAGGGGTTTGGCGGTTTTTCACCGGATAATGCCGTGAGCGCCAGCCGCCTGAGCCAGGCCCTGTATGTGGATTTCAAATATGTGCCGGTTGCAGGGATGACGCTTGGCACGGCGGTGCGTGCCGAGCATTTCAGCGATTTTGGCAGTACCGTCAACGGCAAACTGTCGCTGCATTATCAACCGGTGGAGCAGTGGCAGTTTAGAAGCAGCCTGAGCAGTGGTTTCCGTGCGCCATCTTTGAGTCAGGCCAACTTCACCTCGACCGCCATGGTGCGTGAAGGCACCGAGATTCTTCAGTACGGTACCTATGGAGTCGATCATCCGGTGGCCCGTGCGCTAGGTGCGCGCAAGCTCAAGGCTGAAAAATCGGCACACTTTACGCTGGGTACCGTCTGGCAGCCCACCGAAAAGCTAAACCTGAGTGCCGACTGGTTCGTTACCGATATACGCGACCGCATTATGACCACCAGTTACATCGCGGGATGGTCACTGACCGAGCTAAGCCCCGGTGCACAGGCCATCCTGAATCAGCACGGAGTGGACGGTGCGGTGTATTTCACCAACGCGGTGGGCACCCGCACCCAGGGTTATGACCTGCGCCTCGATTACCAGGACGATCTGGCCAACGGGCACCAGTGGCAGGTGCAGGCAGCCTTCCAGCAGGCCAAAACGCGCATCAACCGGGTCAATCGCGCTCCCGATATTCTGGGCGTCGACATGAATGATCTGGTACTGGACCGTTTTACGCGGGTAACCCTGGAGCAGGGCCAGCCGCAGCACGCCTTCAGCCTGTGGGGCCAGTACAAGACTCCGGCCTTTGCCCTGAGTCTCGGCCTGCGTCGTCACGGCAGCTATGCCAGTACCTATGGCGACCAGACGGTACGCTTTGCCGCACGCTGGGTGCTGGACCCGCAAATCAGCTTCAACCTGGGCCGCCACGCTACGCTGGCGGTGGGTGCCACCAACCTGCTTAACAACCGGCCCAAACAATGGGGAGCGACAGACGCCGACGACCCCCTGCACGGAAAAGGCAAACCCATTGCCTATTCCCAGTATGCCCCCTATGGGTATAACGGCAGAACCTGGTATCTACGCCTGGGAGCGCGCTTCTGATTGCAGCGCTTGGTTGTCCTTTACAGGGCCAGGACGGGCGGTTTTGCCTGACAGGTTGCCCACATAAGCTGGCGGCCAACTGGCGACAGCAGCCCGGCACCGCCGGGCCAGACTCTCCCCAAACACTCGGTGTATCAGGGCCGGCAGCGACCTGCGAACGCATCAGCGACCGTGGAGAAACTCGTTTCGCCACGGGAAGCGCAGCTTTCAGCAGGCCGCTACCGGCCCGTCCACACCGAAGCCGGCAAAACCATTAGCGCAGTTGCGGAGCCTGCTGCAGCCCCATATACAGCCCCAGCTGCTGGGCCACACTGGCCCCGAAGCGCTTGGCAAAGCGGTCAAAGGGTGACTCTTCAACACTAAAGTCCACCATGTTGCTCTCGCCAATCAGCTCGCGGGCCACCTGGCTGCTGCTGGCCAGGCTGTCGATCAGTCCCAGCTCCAGCGCCTGCTCGCCGGACCAGATCAGCCCGGAAAACACTTCGGGGTGCTGCTGCCATTTCAGGCGCTCGCCACGGCCCTGTTTGACCACATTGATAAATTGTTGGTGGGTAGTGCCCAGCACTGACTGCCAGAATTCGGTTTCACTGTTCTTTTGCGGCTGGAAGGGGTCCAGAAACGCCTTGTGCTCGCCGGAGGTGTACACGCGGCGTTCCACACCGAGCTTCTCCATGGTTTCGACAAAGCCGAAGCTGGCCGCAGTCACGCCAATCGAACCCACCAGACTGGCCTTGTCGGCGTGGATCTGGTCGGCGGCGCTGGCAATGTAGTAGGCACCGGATGCGCCCAGATCGGTAATCACCGCATGCACGGCAATATCGGGATGCAGCTGGCGCAGGCGGCGGATTTCGTCATAGATGTAGCCGGACTGTACCGGGCTGCCGCCCGGGCTGTTGATGCGCAGGATAATGCCTTTGGTGGCGCTGTCCTCAAAGGCGTTGCGCAGGGCGGTGACAATCTTGTCGGCGCTGGCGCTTTCCTGGTCGGCGATCATGCCGCGCACTTCGATTAGTGCGGTGTGGCTGCCGCCTTTGCCGCCGGCTTTCTTGTCCATGTCGAAGGCCGAACCGAACAGGAAGATGGCTCCAAACAGGTAGAGAAAGGTCAGCGACTTGAAGAAAATGCCCCAGCGGCGGCTGCGGCGCTGTTCCTGCACACCGGCCAGCACTGCTTTTTCCAGCAACTGCCAGGCTTTGTCATCGGCAGGGCGGCTGCTGCTGGCAGGCTGAGCCGGCGCTTGCGGGTTGTCGGGGTTTTCTTTCCAGGGATCAGTCATGGCGGGGTCCTTGTGGGTTAGCGGCTGGCGGCCAGCCAGTGTTGCAGTTCAGCAAAATGGTCGATGGCCAGCACAGGGTGTTCCTGCAGCAGCACATCAAGGGGTTGGGCACCGTAGCTGACGGCGACCGGTGCCACCTGTGCGCGGTTGGCCATGCGCAGGTCGAACGGCGAGTCGCCGACCATGATGGCCTGTGCCGGGCTTTGACCGCAGTGTTGCAGGATTTGCTGCAGCATCAGCGGATCGGGCTTGCTGCGGGTTTCGTCGGCGCAGCGGGTAATGTCGAAAAAGTCCTGCATGCTATGACCGTCAAGTACCCGTGCCAGACCCTTGCGGCTTTTGCCGGTGGCCACTGCCAGCTGGTAGCCGGCGCTGCGAAAATCCTCCAGCGCATCGCGCACGCCCGGATAAAAGGACGAGGGTTGGTGTTCCTGTGCCAGGTAATGATCGCTGTAGGCCTGTCGCATCTGCTCAACCTGTTGCGGGTCGTCGGCCAGTTGTGGATACAGCTGGACAATGGCCTTGTCCAGCGACAGGCCGATAATGGCGCGGATGGCGTCGTCGCTCAGGCGTTGGGCACCGCATACTTCGGCAGCATGGTGCATGGAGCCGACAATGCGCTCCAGCGAGTCCACCAGGGTGCCGTCCCAGTCAAAAATCAGCAGGCGGATGTTGGTTGTCATTGCAGTTTCTCCAGCGTGGTTTGCCAGGCGTCATCCGGCTCGGCGTGCAGCTCCAGCGGCTGCTCGTTTTCCCGGGGGATGGCCAGATAATGGGCGTGCAGGAACAGGCGCTTGCCGCCCCGTTCACGGATCTGCCTGCTGAACTCATCGTCGCCGTACTTGCTGTCACCGGCAATCGGGTGACCGGCATGCAGGCAGTGTACGCGGATCTGATGGGTGCGGCCCGTCACCGGGCTGGCCTGTACCAGCGTGGCGAAATCGCCAAAACGCTGCAGCACGCGAAAGCGGGTCAGCGATTCCTTGCCGTCGGGGTGCACTTCTACCATGCGCTCGCCGGAGCGCAAATTGCTTTTTTGCAGGGGGGCTGACACCTGCTTGCGGCTGGTTGGCCAGCTGCCGGCCACCAGCGCCATGTAGCCCTTGTCGATACTGCCGTCGCGCAGCGCGGCATGCAGGCGACGCAACTGGCTGCGTTTTTTGGCCAGCATCAGCAGGCCCGAGGTGTCACGGTCCAGCCGGTGCACCAGCTCCAGCTCGCTGCACTGTGGACGCAACTGGCGGAAGGCTTCGATAATGCCAAATTGCAGACCGCTGCCGCCGTGTACGGCAATCCCCGCCGGCTTGTTGACCACCAGCATCTGCTTGTCTTCGTAGACAATGGCAGCTTCCAGCCGCTCCAGCAGGCCCTGGGCCAGGGTGGGTGGGCTGTCGGGCGGCGGCAGGCGCAGCGGCGGAATACGGATCAGGTCACCGGCCTGCAGCCGGTACTCGGGCTTGATGCGGCCCTTGTTGACCCGTACTTCGCCCTTGCGCAGGATGCGGTAGATCAGGGTTTTCGGCGTGCCCTTGAGGTGGGTGATCAGAAAGTTGTCGATACGCTGGCCGGCAAAGCCGTCACTGATGGTGACAAGCTCGACTCTGGCCGGTGCGGCTGTCTCGGAATTGCTCATTTTATGGGGGAAGACCACTCGCAGGTAATTGAAGCGGCAGCGGCTTGCTGCTATATTCTCGCCGCTGCTCTTTGCAGTCGGGTAATCTAGCAGGTGCACATACTTTATTCTAACTATTCAGTGCGCAGCCCCGGAAAATGTTCTAAAGGTTACGACAGCCTTGCCGGCAGCCGTGTTTCGGGCTGCGGTACAAATGCCCAAAACATATACGCAGACACTGTTGCAAGGTGGCGTGACAGACTCCGCCCCTGCAGGCGTACTGCATGGAATAAACCCGCTCGCGAAGGCAGGGCGGCACTGGATCAACCAAGGATATTCAGCACCGGTCCGGTTTGAGGGCCAGCAGCAGGAAGACGGGCAGCATAGCGGCACAGGCCAGACACGACGGCCTGCCCCGGCTGAAACCGGCCTGCCGCCCCGGACAGCCGGTGCAGCAAGTAAAACTGTGTAGGGTGGAGATGTACCGTATTCCGGCTGGCCGTGCCCGTGCATACCATGGGCCGCCGTCCGCTCGCGGATTCCTCCTCCTTGATAATCGAGTTCGGTTTGCCGCACACCACAGGCTCCGGCCAGCAGGCTGCTGTCGTGGAGCAGGCAACCAGCGGAATTGAACCGCGCTGCAGGCCAGAAGCCGGGCAGCCGGAGACGCTGTCGCCGGGGAGCAGAGTGCTTTCCGTGCTGGACACGGTTGGGTATACCCAATTGCGCGCACCCAACACAATCCTGAGGGGTCGAGTGCCACTGCCTTTCGTGACACGGAACGTACTGGTACCCCATGAAA
>CAZVDA010000007.1:0-25127 GCA_964625365.1 uncultured Thiopseudomonas sp.
TTAGTAGGGCAAACATGGAACAGAATTCAGACGGTTTGAAGGTGATGGTGATCGATGACTCCAAAACGATCCGCCGCACCGCAGAAACATTGCTAAAAAAGGTCGGGTGCGAGGTAATCACGGCAGTGGACGGTTTTGATGCGCTGGCCAAAATTGCCGATACCCGTCCCGACATCATCTTTGTTGACATCATGATGCCAAGACTGGACGGCTACCAGACCTGCGCCCTGATCAAGAACAACAGCGAGTTCAGAAGTACGCCGGTCATCATGCTGTCATCCAAGGACGGCTTGTTTGACAAGGCCAAGGGCCGCATTGTCGGGTCGGACCAGTATCTGACCAAGCCGTTCAGCAAGGAAGAGCTGATAGGCGCCATCAAGGTGCATGTGCCCGGCTTTGTGCCGGCCGAAGAGGCCTGACGGCTGTAAAGCCTGCAGACCATCATCCAGTATTGAATAAAGTAAGAGGAAGACAATGGCTCGTGTTCTGATTGTTGATGACTCGCCGACGGAAGTTTACAAGCTGGCCACCATGCTTGAAAAAAACGGTCATCAGGTACTCAAGGCCGATAACGGCGCTGACGGTGTAGCGCTGGCCAAGAAAGAGCTGCCGGACGCCATCCTTATGGACATCGTGATGCCGGGCCTTAACGGCTTCCAGGCAACACGCCAGCTGACCAAGGAGCCGACGACTGCACACATTCCGGTCATTATCGTTACAACCAAGGACCAGGAGACCGACAAGGTCTGGGGTCGGCGCCAGGGTGCGCGCGGCTATCTGACCAAACCGGTCGAGGAAGCCGTACTGATGAACGCGCTGGCGGAAGTACTGGCCTAAAGGATCTGTAACATGGACCGGGTATCACCTTTTCAGTTGCTGGCAAGCCTTGACGGCCGTTACCGCAGTCGTGCTGCAGCGCTGCCTGCGCAGCAGGAAAACCGCGAAATCTGGAGCGGCATCGGCTTCCGTATTGCCGGCAACTACTATGTTGCCCCGATGGATGAGGTGGGAGAGGTATTGCCCGAGCCGCGATTTACCCTGTTGCCCGGCGTCAAGCGCTGGGTGCGCGGGGTGGCCAACGTGCGTGGACGCCTGTTGCCGGTCATGGACCTGTGCGGGTTTCTGGGGCTGACGCTAAGCGACAACCGCAAGAGCCGGCGTGTCATGGTCGTCGAATACGAGGGCCTGTTTGCCGGCCTTACGGTGGACGAGGTACTTGGCATGCAGCACTTTGAGGTGGAAAGTTTTGCGCAATCGGTGGGCGGTATACCCGACAGCGTACGACCTTATGTGCATGGAACCTTCAGTCGTGAACGCGACTGGGTAGTATTCAGCCCGTATGTTCTGGCAACCGATGCAGGTTTCCTGGATGTGGTGGCCTGAACGGGCCGGGCAAAGAAACACTGGGACAGGCTGAGATAAACGCCTGAATGTGATCAAGACCCTGAAGGACAGGTCCAGGTGGGGGCCAATCAATGAAAAAAATGAACTTTCGCAACGTACTGGCAGGAACTCGCAGCACAACCCTGACAACGGCACTCTTTGTGATGCTGGTTGTTTCGGCCCTGCTTCTGTTTGCCAACTTCCTGTACCTGAGCACCCAGACCTCGCATGACAAGGAATACCTTGCCCATGCCGGCGAGCTGCGCGTGCTGTCGCAGCGGATCGCCAAGAACGTCTCCGAAGCTGCTGCCGGCAGCTCCGACGGCTTCCGTCTGCTGCGTGAGTCCAGGCAGGACTTTGACACCCGCTGGAGCTACATCCGCAACGGCAACCCGGCTACCGGCCTGCCTGCCGTAGCGGACAGCATGGCGGAGCAGGTTGAGGCTCTCGATCAGGACTGGCAGCGTCTTAACCGCCATACCGGCGTGATCCTCAACACTCAGGGCCCGGTTAGTGCGCTGTACAGTCTGGCCACAACCCTGGCCGATACCATTCCGCAGCTGCAGCTGGAGTATGAAGAGGTTGTCGATATCCTGCTGCGCGGCGGTGCTCCGGCCGACCAGGTGGTTATTGCCCAGCGCCAGTCGCTGCTGGCAGAGCGTATCAACGCCTCGGTTGCCAAGGTGCTGGCGGGTGACGAAAACTCGGTACTGGCTGCCGACATGTTCAGCCGTGATGCCAACCTGTTTGGACGTGTACTCAAGGGCATGCGCGAGGGTGACCGCGCCATGCAGCTGTCGCGCGTAACCGACCGCGAGGCCGTCGAGCGTCTGGACGAAATCAACCAGCTGTTCGCCATTGTGGCCCAGTCGGTCGACCAGATCCTGGAAACCTCGCCCGAGCTGTTTGGCGTGCGTGAAGCGTCCGAGGGCACCTTTGCCGTATCACAAAGCCTGCTTGATAAAACCTCGGGCCTGGCCGAAGCATTCGAGAAACAGGCCGACGGCCGTTTCCTGAATACCCTGGTTGGTTATGTGCTGGGTGCGCTGATTCTTGGCGCCATCGTGATGATCAGTCTGGTCAACATGCGCGATACCCGCCGCAGCCTGAAAGAAACTGCTGAAAAGAACGAACGTAACCAGACCGCGATTCTGCGTCTGCTTGACGAAATTGGCGACCTTGCCGACGGTGACCTGACCACCCAGGCCACGGTAACCGAAGACTTCACTGGCGCCATTGCCGACTCCATCAACTTCACCATTGACCAGCTGCGTGATCTGGTAGGTACGATCAACACCTCTGCGGTACAGGTGGCGACTGCTGCCCAGGACACCCAGTCCACCGCCACCCACCTGGCTGAAGCTTCCGAGCACCAGGCCCAGGAAATTGCCGGTGCCTCTGCCGCGATCAACGAGATGGCCGTGTCGATTGACCAGGTATCCGCCAACGCCGCCGAATCGTCTGCGGTAGCGGAGCGTTCGGTAGCCATCGCCAACAAGGGTAGCGAGGTGGTACACAACACCATCGCCGGCATGGACAAGATCCGTGAGCAGATTCAGGACACCTCGAAGCGGATCAAGCGTCTGGGTGAGTCGTCCCAGGAAATTGGTGACATCGTAAGCCTGATTAACGACATTGCCGACCAGACCAACATTCTGGCCCTTAACGCCGCCATTCAGGCGTCGATGGCCGGTGATGCGGGCCGGGGCTTTGCGGTGGTTGCGGACGAGGTTCAGCGCCTTGCGGAACGTTCCTCTGCGGCGACCAAGCAGATTGAGGCGCTGGTTAAAACCATTCAGACCGACACCAACGAAGCCGTTATCTCGATGGAACAGACCACCACCGAAGTGGTGCGCGGTGCCGCTCTGGCGCAGGACGCCGGTGTGTCGCTGGAAGAAATTGAAAACGTTTCTAGAAGCCTGGCAAACCTGATCCAGAACATTTCCAACGCGGCCCGTCAGCAGGCGTCATCTGCGGGTCACATCTCCAACACGATGAACGTGATTCAGGAAATTACCTCACAGACCTCATCGGGTACCCTGGCAACAGCCCAGAGTATTGGACACCTGGCCAAGCTGGCGAACGAGATGCGTGAATCCGTATCCGGCTTCACCCTGCCCAACCAGAAGTAAAGGTACAGGCCTGCCGGGCCAGACAGCGCGGCAGGCCTGCTCCAGCAGCCTAAGAAGAGCGGTTTATGCATCCAGAAACAGGATGGTCACTCAAGCCCCTGGCTCCCCTGTCGACAGCCGAGTTCGACAACTGGTGCCAGTTGCTGGAGGAACGCTCCGGCATCGTATGGCGGGAAGACCGCAAGACGTATCTTGAGGTCAGGCTCACATCGCGCATGCGCGAGCTGGGCATTGCCGATTACGACAGCTACTACCACCAGGTGCTGCAAGGCACCCGCGGCACGCTGGAATGGTCACATTTGCTCGACGGGCTGACGGTGCAGGAAACCCGTTTTTTTCGTCATCAGCCTTCATTTGATTTTGCCCTGGAGTACCTGCAGAAACGGCTGGCGCAGGGGCGCGACTCACTGGGGTTGTGGAGTGTTGGCTGCTCGACCGGTGAGGAAGCCTGGTCGCTGGCGATGACGGCGGCAGACGCCGTGCGCCTTGCCGGCAGCGAGACAGGATTTTCGGTGATGGCGACCGACATCAGCCGCTCGGCGCTGACGAAGGCGCGACAGGCGCGTTATGGCGTCCAGCGCATCGAGCCGGTCAGTCCTGCAATGCGCAAGCGTTACTTGCAGGCACAAGAGGATGGCAGTTATCAGGTAAGCAAGGAGTTGGCGCGGCGTATGTGTTTTTCCCGGGTCAATGTCCTGGAGCTGGCCAACGTTCCTTTTTCAGGCATGGATCTGGTGTTTTGCCAGAACGTGCTGATTTATTTTCGTCGCTGGCAGCGGCGCAGCATCCTCAACCAGCTTGCCGAGCGGCTGTTGCCCGGCGGAGTGCTGGTACTGGGTGTTGGTGAAATAACCGGATGGGAGCATCCGGATATGTTGCCAGTCAATAATGACAAGATTTTGGCTTTTGTCCGGAAAGGATAGTGAGCGTTATGAGTGGATTTGCCATGGGTGACCGCCACGACTATGTGGCATTGGAATGGGTCAAAGGCGAGATTGCCGAAACCTTGAAACAGGCGCGGCAGTCGCTTGAGGATTATGTCGAGCAGCCCAAGGACGACACCGGCCTCAAGTTTTGCCTGACCTACATTCATCAGGTGCACGGCATCCTGCAGATGGTCGAATTCTTCGGGGCAGCCCTGCTGGCCGAAGAAATGGAAATGCTGGCACAGGCGCTGGTTGACGGCAAAACGGCCAATGTCAACGAGGCGCTGGAAGTGCTGATGCAGGCAATCCTGCAGCTGCCGCGTTATCTGGACCGCATCCAGAGTGCCCGCCGCGACCTGCCGATGGCGGTGCTGCCGTTGCTCAACGACCTGCGTGCCGCCCGTGGCGAGAAGTTCCTGTCCCAGTCGAGCCTGTTCAATCCGCGCATGCCGGCACCCATGCCGCCCATGGATGAAAGCCGTCTGAAGGCGCTGGACAGCCCACAGCTTGGTGGCCTGCTGCGCAAGATTCGCCAGACCCTGCAGGTTGCCCTGATCGGCCTGTTGCGTGACCACGAAAGCCAGCAAAGTCTGACCCATATGGCCCGCGTGTTTGCCGGCATGGAAAAGCTCAGTAACAGCGCGCCTGCGCTGCCGCTGTGGCAGGCTGCTTCAGGCCTGGTGGATGGCCTGGCCAACCGCAGCCTTGAACTGAGCACGTCGGTCCGGGCGCTGCTGCGCCAGCTCGATGGCGAGCTGCGCCTGCTGGTCAAAAATGGCGTCACCGAACTTAACCGCCCGGTGTCCGACGAGCTGCTGAAAAACCTGCTGTTTTATGTGGCCAAGTCCAATCCCAATTCGACGCGCCTGCAGCGCCTGCACGAGCAGTACAACCTGGCCGACGCCCTGCCGGCGGAAGTAACCGATGATGCCCGTGGCGGCGGCCTGGCCGACCGCGATGCCATCCGTTCGGTGGTATCCGCGCTCTGTGAAGAGCTGGTTCGCGTCAAGGACAGTCTCGACATCTTTGTGCGCAGCGACCGTACCAGCCTGGTCGAACTTGAAAACCTGCAGCCTTCCCTGAAACAGATTGCCGACACCCTGGCCGTACTGGGCTTTGCCCAGCAGCGCAAGGTGGTGCTGGATCAGGCCGAGGTGCTGGACGCCATTGCCAGGGGTGCCGTAACGGCTACCGATGCCAGCCTGATGGATGTGGCCGGTGCACTGCTGTATCTGGAAGCCACCCTGATCGGCATGGTCGGCACCGGCGAAAGCCAGCAGAGTTCTGCCGAGCTGGCACCGCCCACCGACGTGGCCCAGGTGCACCGCATGGTGATCCGCGAAGCCCGTACCGGACTGGAGCAGGCCAAAGACGGCATCATCGAATTTATTGCTTCGCAATGGCAGCACAAACATCTGGAGCCGGTCTCCGAGCTGTTGAACCAGGTGCGTGGCGGGCTGGCAATGATCCCGCTGGAGCGTGCGGCCCGTCTGGTCGACTGCAGCAAACGCTACATTGACGAGCGTATCCTTGGCACGCAGGCAATTCCCGGCTGGCAGGACCTGGACACCCTGGCCGATGCCATTACCGGTGTTGATTATTACCTTGAGCGTTTGTACGAAGACCAGGTTGGCGACAACGAGCTGGTGCTTGATTCTGCCGCAGTCAGCCTTGGCGTGCTGGGCTATTCGCCTGACAACATTGCCGCTGTAGCTGATGAACAGGAGCAGGAGGCGCAACCGGTCGAGTGGGAACTCGACGAAAGCGCGGCCGAAGATGACAGTCTGGCATTTGGCCTGGCCGATGCGCCGGATAACGACACTTGCGTACTGCCCGAACCTGTGCAGATGGATGACAGCCAGCTGGCTGACGAAGGGACGCTTCTGTTTGACAGCCTGGCCGGCTCTGACGAGTTGCAGGCCGAACCGGAAGAACACAGCTTGGCCAGCGGTCCGGCGGACGAGCAGCCGGCTACCGGGCCAGAATTCGGGCCGGAGTCCGAGTCCCTGCAGCTGGATACCTTCGAACTGCCGGAAATCCAGTTGCCACAGGCCGCCGCACCAGTAGAGCCTGTTGCAGTTGAGTCCGTGGCCAACATCCTGGCGACCCCGGCCAGCCAGCTCAATCCGCCGGCCACCGAAGTGGTTGAGCACCTGCTGCCACCGCCAGCCGACGAAGAGCCGGTGGATGAAGAGCTGCAGGAAATCTTTGTTGAAGAAGCCGGCGAGGTGCTGGAAACCCTGGGCGAATACTTCCCCAAATGGCGTCAGGACCGCGACGACAAAAACTCCCTGACCGAGGTCCGGCGTGCTTTCCATACCCTCAAGGGCAGTGGCCGCATGGTGCGCGCCCTGGTGATTGGCGAGCTGGCCTGGTCCATCGAGAACATGCTTAACCGCGTGATCGAGGGCAGCGTGGAGGCCGGTCCCGAACTGCTGAAAGTCATTGCCGATGTTATCGGGCTGACCCCCGAGCTGATTGAAGAATATGCCGCCCTGCGCCAGCGCCAGCGTGACGATGTGGACCGTCTGGCCGCGACCGCGCACGCCCTGGCACGCCGTGAGCCGGTGCCGGTTTTTGACGCCCCGCAGCCGGCGCAGACCCCGGCCGAGATGCCTGCAGTGGAGCAGCCCGAAGAGCCTGCACCCCTGCAGCTGGCTGACACAGTGCCCGGCGAGCCGGAACAGGCCGCGCCTGAGCCCGTCGAACCTGCCGCCGGTCGTGACCACGACCTGGACCCGGTGCTGGTCGAAATTTTCCATGGCGAAGCCCAGGGCCATCTGCAGTCCTTGCAGAGGTTTGTGGCCGACTGCCGCGAATACTGCCCGCGGTCAATTACCGAAGACCTGCAGCGTGCCATGCACACCCTCAAGGGCAGCGCCCATATGGCAGGCATTACTCCGGTGGCCGAGCTGGCCACCGTCTGTGAAAAACTGGTCAAGGAATACCGTGCCCGCCTGTACAGCATTGGCGAGCAGGAAGCCGACCTGCTGGATCGCAGTGCGCAATTGCTTGAGCAGGGTCTGTTGCAGCTGGAAGACAACCCACTGCAGCCCATGCCCGGCAGCAGCGAGCTGATCGCGCAAATCAGCCTGCTACTGGAGCAAAAGCTGGATCTGCATGAAGTACCCGCCAGCCAGGCGGCGCAGCCCGATCCGCTATTGATCTCCAGCTTTCTGGCCAAAGGCATGGACCTGCTGCTCGACATGGACCGCCATCTGCAAAACTGGCGCGAACATCCGGCAGAGCGCAGCGAGCTGCAGCAGCTGATTGACGAACTGGCCGCGCTTAAAAATGGCGCGCAAATGGCCGAGCTGGGCTCCATCGAAGCACTGGTAACCGCGCTGGAACAATTTTACCTGTACATCCACGATCACCAGCAGCAGCTGGATGATACGCAGTATGCACAGGTGGCAGATGCCCACGAAGCCCTGATCAACATGATGGACGAAGTGGCTGCCGGACTGGACGTAACGCCACAGCCGCATCTTGTCACCAGCCTGCAACAGCTGCTGGATGGCGCCATGCAGCAGGATGACGGCCCTGCACTGGCTGTGCCGGAACTTGACGACAGTACTGCTGATTTTGACTGGCAGCCAGCCGGCGACGAGCCGGTTGAGCTGGAGCTTGAACTTCCGGCGCTGGACGAGCCTGCCGCTTTGCCAGTGCTGGAACTTGACGACAGCGCTGCTGATTTTGACTGGCAGCCAGCTGGCGATGAGACGGTCGAACTTGAGCTTGAACTTCCGGCGCTGGACGAGCCTGCCGCTCTGCCGGTACTGGAGCTTGACGACAGCGCTGCCGACCTTGACTGGCAGCCTGACGGCGATGAGCCGGTTGAGCTGGAGCTTGAACTGCCTGCGCTGGACGAGCCTGCCTCGCTGCCGGTACTGGAGCTGGACGACAGCGCTGCCGACCTCGACTGGCAGCCTGACGGCGATGAGCCGGTTGAGCTGGAGCTTGAACTGCCGACGCTGGACGAGCCTGCCTCGCTGTCGGTACTGGAGCTGGACGACAGCGCTGCCGACCTCGACTGGCAGCCTGACGGCGATGAGCCGGTTGAGCTGGAGCTTGAACTGCCGACGCTGGACGATCCTGCCGCGTTGCCGGTTGTGGAAGTCAGTGAGCTGCCGGCTGAACCTCAGCCTGTAATGGAACAGGTTGACGACGTTGCGCCACAGCCGCAAATCGTGGCGGCAGAGCCGGTGGCCTATGCCAGCTTCGACCCGGACATGGTGGAAATCTTCCTTGATGAAGCCATGGACCTGCTGGAAAGTGCCAACGCGGGGCTGGAACAGTGGCTGGACAGCCCGGACAACACCACCTGCCTGACGGCCCTGATGCGTGACCTGCATACCCTCAAAGGGGGGGCACGGATGGCCGAGATTTCGCCGGTGGGTGATCTTGCCCACGAACTGGAGTCCGTATACGAGGGGCTGCTGGATGGCCGTTATACCAACGGTAGCGCACTGGACAGCATCCTGCATCAGGCTCACGACCAGCTGGCCGTGTTGCTGGAGGGATTGCAGTCGGGCGAAGACCTGTACCCGCCCCTGGAGGCCATAGAGCGGCTCAAGGTTTTTCGTAAAGGAGTAACTGCGCCGCAGATCAAGACAGTTACCGAAGAGCAACCCCGGGTCGGTGCAGTATCCAGTCTGCCCGCCGCTGAGGTTGTAGAGCAATCACAGGGACTGGCGGGTGTGGAGGAGCCGGCTGCTGAAGATGGCAGCCGGCAGATCACCGACACCTGGCCCGGGCAGGAAATGCTTGTCGCACCGGCAGAACTGCCCGATGCTGGGCCAGGGCCAGGGCCAGGGCCAGAGCCAGAGCCAGAGCCAGAGCCAGAAGCCGCGCCTGCTACGCTGCAGATCCCCGAGCGGGATGCCGAGCTGGTGGAAATTTTCCTGGAAGAAGCTTTCGAGGTTCTGGAAAACGTCGCATCCAGCATGCAGGAGTGGTTGTCCGACCGCGACAACTTCAGGCATGTGGAAGGCCTGCAGCGGGATTTGCACACCCTCAAGGGTGGTGCCCGCATGGCAGAAATCACCGAGGTCGCCAACCTGGCCCACGAGCTGGAGTACATCTATGAGGATCTGACCAACGGACGTATGCAGTTCAGTGACGGACTTGACGGTTTTCTGTATCAGGCCCATGACCTGCTCAACGAAATGCTTGAAGCCGTACGTGACAACCATCCGGTGGTTTCCGAAACCGCCATGGTCGAGCGTGCCCGCTGCTGGCGCAAGGGCGAGCCTGATCCGGGCAACCAGGGGGTCAAGGGGGATGCTGCTCCCTTTGTTGATCCGCAATCGCAGCCGGTCAAGGTGGCTTCGCCGGAGATGGTGCAGACCTTTGCCCGCGAAGCACTGGATTTCATTGCCCGCCTGCCGGATACACCGCAGGACGGAGACGAGGTTGCCGGACTGCTGGCCAACCTCAAGGGTGGCGCCAGCATTGCCGGGCTGCAGCCGCTGGTACGCCTGTGTGGCCAGCTGGAACAGAGCCTGAAAGATGATGACCCGCAAAGCTGGAAGGTATTGCGCAGCATGCTGGAGCAGCAGGTCAAACTGCTGCTGCCCAAGGTTGCTGCCGTCAGTGAGCCGGAGGCCATAGAGCCACAGCCAGAGCCTGCACCGCAGCCGGTGGCTGCGAGCGTGCCGGCTACGGTACAGAAGGCAGAGGATCTGCAGCGTGCCGACGCGCTGGTCAAACAGGCACTGCCGTTTATGGAAAAGGCCCGTCAGGCTGCCCGCCAGTCGCAGCAGCAGGGCCCGCAGGAGCAAGTGCGCATTCCGGCCGAGCTGCTGGAAGGGCTGGTCAACCTGGCGGGCGAAACGTCCATTTTCCGTGGTCGTGTCGAACAGCAGGTGAGCGATTTCGGTTTCACCCTCAACGAGATGGAAACCACGCTTGACCGTATCCGCGAGCAGCTGCGCCGTCTGGATACCGAAACACAGGCCCAGATCCTTAGCCGCCTGCAAACCGAAGGTGAAGGCGATTATGAAGATTTTGACCCGCTGGAGATGGACCGTCACTCGCAGCTGCAGCAGCTTTCGCGCTCGCTGTTCGAGTCCGCGTCGGACCTTCACGACCTGAAGGAAACCCTGGCCGCCAAAAGCCGCGATGCGGAAACCCTGCTGCTGCAGCAGGCCCGCGTCAACACCGAGCTGCAGGAAGGCCTGATGCGCACGCGCATGGTGCCGTTCGAGCGGCTGGTGCCGCGTTTGCGCCGTATCGTGCGCCAGGTAGCCGGCGAGCTGGGCAAGCAGGTTGACCTGCAGGTGGCCAACGCCGAAGGCGAAATGGACCGTACCGTGATGGAGCGCATGGTCGCCCCGCTGGAGCACATGCTGCGTAACGCCATTGGTCACGGTATCGAGATGCCGGATGTGCGTGAATCTGCCGGCAAGCCAGCCATGGGTCGCATCCGCCTTGAGCTGGGCCGTGAAGGTGCCGATATTCTGCTGGTCATGAGCGACGATGGTGCCGGCATCAATGTCAACGCCGTGCGCAAAAAGGCCATCGAACGCGGCCTGATGGGCGAGCAAAGCGAGCTGAGCGACCAGGAAATCATGCAGTTTATCCTGCAGGCCGGTTTCTCCACTGCAGAAAAAATCACCCAGGTATCGGGCCGTGGCGTCGGTATGGACGTAGTGAGCTCGGAAATCAAGCAGGTGGGCGGTTCCATCAGCATTGAGTCCGAAGTGGGCAAGGGCACCCGCTTCCTGATCCGTTTGCCCTTTACCGTATCGGTCAACCGGGCGTTGATGGTGATGACCGGCGAAGACCTGTATGCCATCCCGCTCAACACGGTGGAAGGTATCGTGCGCGTGTCGCCCTACGAACTGGAGGCCCTGTACGAGCAGGCCCAGCGCGGCGAGCGGGCGCAGTACGAATACGCAGGCCAGAACTACGACCTCAACTACCTGGGGACTCTGCTGGCCAATGGTCAGCAGCCCAAGCTGGTTGGTCAGTCACTGCCGTTGCCGGTACTGCTGGTGCGTACCTCCGAGCACGCCATGGCGGTACAGGTTGACAGCTTGGCCGGCTCCCGTGAAATCGTGGTTAAAAGCCTTGGGCCGCAGTTTGCCGGCGTGCCCAGCCTGTCCGGTGCTACCATCCTCGGTGATGGCCGCGTGGTAGTGATTCTTGACCTGCTGGCCGCCATTCGTAGCCAGTACGCGCAGCTGGGCCTGTCCGGTTCCAGCACGCTCAAGCTGCAGTCGGACAAGGCCGCTGCCAGCGCAGGCCGTGTGCTGCACGTCATGGTAGTGGACGACTCGGTAACGGTGCGCAAGGTAACGTCGCGCCTGCTGGAACGAAACGGCATGCACGTAACCACGGCCAAAGACGGTGTGGACGCCATCAACCAGTTGCAGGAGCACCGCCCCGACATCATGTTGCTGGATATTGAAATGCCGCGCATGGACGGCTTTGAAGTGGCCACCCTTGTGCGTCACGACGAGCAGCTGCGCGACCTGCCCATCATCATGATTACCTCGCGTACCGGTGATAAACACCGTGAGCGGGCCATGGAAATCGGCGTTAACGAATACCTGGGCAAACCCTATCAGGAAGCCCAGCTGCTGGAAAAAATCCGGCTGTACACGGAGTAACGACAATGGCTATGCGCGTAGCCGTGCTGGCAGACAGTCATCTGCAGCGCAGGATTCTGCGTGAGTTTCTGGGCAGTCATGGCCATGAGGTGGTTTTGAATGCTGACCCCGCACGGCTGACTCCGGCAGAGCTGGGCGACTGTACGCCCGATGCCTGGCTGGTTGATCTGTTGCGCATGGATGCCCACCAGGAAGCCCTGCTTGAGCACCTGTATGGCCAGGATGCGCCGGTGCTGGTGGGGGAAGGCGAGGCCCCGCAGGCCCATTCCGACGACTATGCACGCTGGGAGCGCAGCCTGGAAAAAAAACTCGATGCGCTGGACCGCAAGAAAGGCCAGCCTGCGCAGGCTGTGCCTGCATCCGCGCCTGCTCCGGCACCCAGGGTCGACAAGGTGAGTGCCGACAATAACGGCCCGGCCGAGCAGCTCTGGCTGCTGGCCGCTTCAATGGGCGGGCCGGTGGCGGTCAAGGAGTTTCTGGATGCTCTGCCTGTCGGTCTGCCGATTGGCTTTCTATACGCCCAGCATATTGACTGCAGCTTTGAAAAGCAGCTGCCCAGCGCGGTCGGGCGGCATAGCCGCTGGCCGGTAAGGCTGGCCCGGCATGATGACTTCGTACGCACGGGCGAAGTAGTAGTGGTGCCGGTCAACCAGGAGCTTAACTTTGCCAGTGGCGGGCGCATGCAGTGCATGGAGCGCCCCTGGAGCGGCAGCTATTCGCCGTCCATTGAACAGATGATGCTGAATCTGGCTGCGGAATTTGGCCGCTGCAGCGGCACGATCGTATTTAGCGGCATGGGCGAGGACGGCAGCCGCGCCTGTGCCCATGTGGCGGGCCAGGGCATGAAAATCTGGGTGCAGGACAGCCAGAGCAGCACCTGCCCTAGCATGCCGGACAGCGTGCGCCAGACCGGCTTCAGCAGCTACAGCGGTACGCCCCGCGAGCTGGCGCGTGCCATGTTGAACCATACCCACACCCTGCGCCTTGCGCAGCCGGCCCCTTCCCGTCAAGCGGAGAACATCCATGTCTGAACTGGCGACCATCGAGCAAACCGAATCTTCCCGGCCGCAGGCCCTGACTGCGCTGATTCTGTCCATTGTGGACCGCAGCCTGCTGGTGCCCAACACCGCAGTGGCAGAGCTGATTTCGTGGCAGCCGGTTGACGAGCTGCCGGGCGGCGTACAGAAGAAGGACGGGCTGGTCGGACGCATTGCCTGGCGTGGCCTGCAGGTACCGCTGGTGTCGTTTGAGGTACTGGCTGGTGGCGAGGAACCGGATGTGACCGAAGAAACGCGGATTGCCATCCTGAACAGCCTTGATCCGGAGGCTGGACTGAGCTTCTACGCAGTGCTGCTACAGGGTATTCCACGCCCGGTGCAGGTCAGTGCCGCGTTGCAGACGGTCAGCCAGAGTCCGCGTCCCGGCGAACAGCAACTGGTCCAGCTGGATGGCCAGTTGCTGGCCATTCCCGCGCTGGAAGATCTGGAGCACAATCTGATCAGGTCGCGGCTGCAACAGCGCTTCTAACCTGGTTACGGCCACCCTGCTTGGCTGCATAAAGGGCCTCGTCGATGCGGGCAAAGGTGGCAGGAGCCTGCTCGCCCGGATGCATCTGGCCAATGCCCGCCGAAAAGGTAATCTGCACCGGATTGCCCTTGAAATGGAACGGACAATCGGCAATCTGCTCGCGCAGTTTGTTGATCAGCCCGATGCCGTCTTCCAGACGGGTGTCGGGCAACAGGATGACAAACTCCTCGCCCCCATAGCGCGCCATGAAATCGGTCTTGCGGATACCTTTCTGCAGGCGCTGGCCGAGTATTTTCAATACCTTGTCACCAGCCAGGTGGCCGTAGTTATCATTGATGCGCTTGAAGTGGTCAATGTCGATCACCACCAGTAGCAGGGACTCTTCCTTGCGCACCATACGGTTATACTCAATGCTCAGGCGTTCGTCCCAGGCCGCACGGTTGGGCAGGCCGGTCAGGGCGTCGCGGCGGGCTTTTTCGTGTTGCTCGACCAGCTGGCTGGTGAGCTGTGCGGCCTCGTTTTCAACCTGGTGCACCCGGTCGCTGAGCTCCTGCAGGCGCTGCAATAATGAATGTTCGGCCTCTTTACGCTGTTGCTGGTGCTGCTTGAGGGTATCGGCAAACTGGTTGAGGCGTTGGTCGACCCGCTGTTTGAGATCGGCCAGGTTGTTGGTTTTTTGTACGTCTTCGTGCAGTTCGCTGACCTGGGAGTGCAGGTGCTGGTCGAGGCTGCTGGCCGAATCAATGCTGGACTGGTAGCTGTCGCGGGTCTGGCTGACGCTGTCGGTGATCAGGTTGAGCTTGCTGTTGAGCTGCTGGAGGTATTCGCCAAACTCCTGCTGACGCCGGCTGCTGGTGCGGATGATCAGTTCGGCCAGCTGGTTCAGTGTCCGGCTGAAACCGTCCCATTCCGCCGGTGCCGTTAGCTGGCCGCGCAGGCTGTCGGCCTGCGCGCTGTCTTCAGCGGCAATCGGCAGTTCGTCGAGCAGGCGCAGTAACGCCTCGCGCAAGGGCGTGGTGTCGGGGCCGCCGGCTTGCGGGCCTGATGGTGCGGATGCAGGTTCGGACCCGGACTCGCCGTGCTGCTGGCTGCCCTGGTTCTGTTCGTTTTCCTGTCCGCTTTCCTGTCCGGTGTCCGGCTCCGCATCCTGGTGCTGCTCCTGATCCGGGGACTGCGGGTTCCCGGCTGCCCCGTTACGGCCCTTGCCCAGCAACCGCGACAGTAGTCCGCCCTGGCTTTCGCGAGAGCTGTCGTCCTGCAGGAGGATGCCGGCCTGCAGCTCGCCAAGCTGCTGCAGCCAGCCGGGCAGTGCGCTGTTGAACTGCTGGCTGTCCTTGACTGCCTTTTGCAGTTTTTTCAGGGCGTTGCGGGTGCTGCTGTCGTGGCTGCTGTCCAGCAGGGTGCCGATCAGTTGGTCCAGCGCGGCGGCCAGCATGTCCTGGCGCTCCTGGCGCTGGTTTTCCGTGCCCAGCAGGTAGCGTTCGATGTCGGTGACCACCTGCTGCAGTTGCAGGCTGTCGCTGGATCTGAGCGTATCGCGCAGGTTTTGCAGGTGCTGGTCTAGCCTGGGGTCCTGGCCTTCGGCGGCCAGACTGCTGCGTACAACGCCGCGCTCCAGCAGGTCGATGCGTTTTTTTCCGGCTTGTTCCAGACGTTCGTAGTCATCCAGAAGACGGCTGTATTTTTCTTTCCAGTTTGGATCCGTGGCGGACATTCCTAAGGCACCTGCAGTGTGGCGAGCGAGGGGGGCAGGATCAGCTCGGTGGCAACCGGCAGATGGTCGGAAACGGCATACGGCAAGACCCTGGCGCCCTGGCTTTGCAGTGTATCGCTTAACAGGATGTGGTCAAGGCAGCGGCTGGGTTTCCAGCTGGGAAATGTAGCAGCCTGCTGGGCGGCGTGCAGGGCCAGGCCGCGTAGTGGCGAGCGGTTGAGCAGCTCGTCCGGCTGGGTATTGAGGTCGCCCATCAGCACAAAATGGCGGTAGTCCTGTAATAGTTCACGCACATAGGCCAGTTGCAGGTTGCGCGTACGGCTGCCCAGTGCCAGATGCATCATGACCACGGCGACGGCATCCCTACCCTGGCCAATGCGCAGCAGCATGGCCCTGCGACCGGCGGGGCCGGGCAGCGGGTGGTCTTCAAGACGGCTCAGGGGAATGCGGCTGAGCAGGCCGTTGCTGTGCCGGGCAAAGGGGGCCAGATTACGGTTGAGCTGCTGATACCAGTAGGGAAAGCGGGCCTGCAGTGCAAGCTGTTCCACCTGGTTGACGTGGCGGGTACGCAGGCTGCCGCCATCCACCTCCTGCAGGGCAACCAGATCGTACTGGTCGAGCAGGTTGCCGACTGCCTGCAGGTTGCCTTCGCGTTCGCGGTGCGGCAGCAGGTGTTTCCAGCAGCGGGTCAGGTACTGGTGATAGGCGCTGGTGCGGATGCCGACCTGGATGTTGAAGCTGAGCAGCCGCAGTCGGTATCCGGGCTGCAGTTGCGCGGGCAGGCCGGTGCAGCGGACGCTGCACTCCAGCGCCGCCCTGGCCGGACCGGACTGCACGGGCTGCATGGCTTGCCAACCCGTTTAACGGGCGCTGCGCTCGATTTCGATCAGTTGGTTGGCCACTTCGGCGGTTTCTTTCAGGCCGCCAGCCATACCGATGTCAAAGCGGTATTTGCCGTTGACCACCATGGCGGGCACGCCGCTGATCTGGTAGGCAATGGCCTGTTTCTTGGCTTTTTCCAGCTGGCTTTTGACGCCAAAGGAGTTCCAGGCCTTTTCAAAGGCATCCTTGTCGATGCCCAGACCGCCCACAAAACTGGTGATTTCGGGCAGTGAAGCCAGACGGCGGTTGCGCTCGTGCAGGGCCTTGAAAATCTCGTCGTGTACGGAATCATCTACCTTGAGCGCCTGCAGGGTGTAGAACAGCTGGCCGTGCAGGTTCCAGATACCGCCAAACATGGCGGGCATCTTGATGAAGTTGACATCGTCGGGCAGGTCTTTTTTCCAGTCGCTGATGGTTGGCTCAAGCTGGTAGCAGTGTGGGCAGCCGTACCAGAACAGCTCCACAACTTCGATTTTGTCGGCGCTGGCGGTGGCAACCGGGTTGGCCAGCACGGTGTAGTGCTGACCGGCAACGGGAGTGTCGGCCAGGGCCGTGTTGACGCTCAGGCTGCCCAGGGTCATCAGGGCGGTAAACAACAGTGTGCGCATAATGGCTCCGCAGAAGTAAGAAAAAGTACGTGGCAATAGACCGCAGCAGCGGCAGAATGTTCGCTGGCCGGATTATAGGGCATCCGGGCCGGGGCGTCACCGCAGCGGCAGTGGCTGCCGAAGCCGGCCCGAAACGCTACTGGTCCATCCAGACGCCCTTGCTTTGCCGCTCGCAGGCGGGTTTCAGGTAGCGGGCGTCACTGGCTACGCCGTAGTAGTAAATGTCCTGCTGGTAGGGCAGGCCGCCGGACTGTGCGTTGCGGCAGACGCCAAAGGCACCGGTAGGGCACAGTTCGGCAAATGTGACGGTGGTTTTCTGGCCGGCCAGTTTGGGCTGGCAGAAGCCGGATTTAAACAGGTGTGCCGGAATGCTGCGGTTTTGCTGGCACAGCTTGATGTCCATCCGGTCGGATTCGGCCTGGATGATGCAGGCCTCGGCCAGCGCCTGCAGGGGCAGCAGGCACAACAGGCTGGCGGTCAGCAGGGCTGGTCGGGCACGCATGGCAGATCCTCTAGTGGCTCATTTGTTCAGACAGCGAACGCAATGCCTGCTCGGCGGCCAGCACCTTGTCCAGTGCCTGGCGGGCCTGTTCGGGCTTGAGCTGCAGGCTCTGGCACAGGGCGTCCAGTTGCGCAGGGTCGGCGCTGTCGGCCGCTGTCAGCAGCAGGGCAGCCAGTTGCACCAGACGGGCGTAGGTGGCGTGCTCGTCGTTGTAATCCAGGCTGTTTTGTTGGCCTACGGCAACTACCAGCTCGTCGGGCATGCCCCAGATTTGCATCAGGCTGGTGCAAATCTCTTCACGGGTAATACCGAGCAGGTGCTGGTCGGCTTGCTGGGTACGCGCTTCGGGGTGGTCGGTCTGGTATTGCTGGATCAGCGAGAAATAAGACGGAAACAACTGGGCCAGCAGCAGGTAGCCGAAGTTGTGCAACAGGCCGGCCAGATAGGCCAGGCCCGCTTCCGGGCGGGTGGCAGCCGGCATCTGGCGCACCAGTCCCTCAATCAGGGTGGCGCTGTACAGGGCGTTTTTCCAGTAGTCGATGTTGTCCTGGCGGAAGGTGTGCGGCAGGGAGAATTTTTTGCCCAGCGCCAGCCCCAGTGCCAGGTTCATTACCAGGTCAAAGCCCAGCACGCGGGTGATGGCGTCTTCAATTGAACAGATTTTGCAGGGCGCGGCATATAGGGGGGATGCCGCCCAGCTCATGACCTGGGCGGCCAGCGCCGGGTCGGTTTCGATCACGGCGGTGAGTTCGTCGATGTGGGTGTCGGGATTGGCCCGCAGTTGCAGGATTTTCTGTGCGGTCAGTGACAGCGGCGGGATCTCCAGCGGTTTACCCAGTCGTTGCTCGATGCGGCGTACAGTCAGTAGGGCGATATCGGCAGTGGGTTGCATAGTGACTCCAGATCGTAGGGGCTGCAGGGACGGGTGTCGGGTGCCTGTGGCAAGGCGGGCTAGTATAGCGGCGAAAGCCGGCGGGGTAACAGTGCTGGCGCGGGGCTATACCTGGGCATATTGCTGGCCATGGCGTAGCCAGCGTTCCAGCAGCGGGCTGACGTGCTGCGGGTGCTCTTGCAACAGCTGCAGGGCAGCGTCACGCACGGCAGGCAGCAGGTGATTGTCACGCATCAGGTCGGCCACCTTGAACTGCAGCAGGCCGGTCTGGCGGGTGCCGAGCATTTCGCCGGGGCCGCGCAGCTCCAGATCCTTTTCGGCAATCACAAAGCCGTCGGTGGTTTCCCGCATGATGCCCAGTCGCTGCTGGCCAATCTGTGACAGCGGCGCATGATAGAGCAGCACGCAGTGGCTGGCGGTGCTGCCGCGTCCGACCCGGCCACGCAGCTGGTGCAACTGGGCCAGTCCCAGCCGCTCGGGGTTTTCAATGATCATCAGGCTGGCGTTGGGCACGTCCACGCCGACTTCGATCACCGTGGTGGCCACCAGCAGCTGCAGTTCGCCGCGTTTGAAGGCGTCCATGACCTCGGCTTTTTCCGCCGGTTTCATACGGCCATGCACCAGTCCGGTGCGCAGCTCGCCCAGTACCAGTTGCAGCTCTTCAAAGGTGCTTTGCGCGGCCTGGCAGGTGAGTTCTTCGGATTCTTCAATCAGGGTACACACCCAGTATGCCTGACGGCCTTCCAGACAGGCGGCCCGCACCCGTTCCATGATCTCGGGACGGCGGCTGTCGCCCAGCACCACGGTATTGACCGGTGTGCGTCCGGGCGGCAGCTCGTCGAGAATGGAGGTATCGAGATCGGCGTAGGCGCTCATCGCCAGTGTGCGCGGAATGGGCGTGGCGGTCATGATCAGCTGGTGCGGGCTGAGCTGGCCGTTGACGCCCTTCTCGCGCAGCGCCAGCCGCTGCTGGACGCCAAAGCGGTGCTGTTCGTCGATGATGGCCAGTGCCAGATTGTGGAACTGTACCTCAGCCTGAAATAGGGCATGGGTGCCGACCACCATGGGCGTGCCGCCGGCGATCTGCTCCAGCGCGGCGGCGCGGGCCTTGCCCTTGAGCTTGCCGGCCAGCCAGGCTACTTCGATGCCCAGCGGTGCGAACCACTGGCTGAAGTTGAGAAAGTGTTGCTCGGCCAGAATCTCGGTCGGAGCCATCAGCGCCACCTGATAGCCGGCCTCGATGGCCTGCAGGGCAGCGATGGCGGCGACCAGTGTTTTGCCGGCACCCACATCGCCCTGCACCAGCCGCAGCATGGGCAGGTTTTGCTGCAGGTCGTAGCAAATTTCTTCGCCCACCCGCTGCTGGGCGCCGGTGGGCTTAAAGCCAAGGCCGGCCAGTAGCCGGGCAGGCAGTTGGCGGGGCGCAGGCAGCGGCGGGGCTTTTTGTGCCTGCATCTGTTCGCGCATGCGCTGCATGGACAGCTGATGGGCCAGCAGCTCTTCGAACGCCAGCCGCTGCTGTGCCCAGTGCTCGCCTTCCTGCAGTTGCGCGGTATCGGCATCCGGGGGTGGCTGGTGCAGGTAGCGTACGGCTTCGGCCAGCGGCCCCAGCTGGTAGTGCTGGCGCAGGTTGTCGGGCAGCCATTCGGGCAGGCTGGCCGGTGACAGATAGGCCAGTGCCTGCTGCACCAGACTGCGCAGGCGCTGCTGGGTCAGCCCTTCGGTGGTGGGGTAGATGGCGGTCAGTTGTTCTGCCACGGCCACCGGCTCATCGGGCTGCTGGATACGGTATTCGGGATGGTAGATTTCCAGCCCGCTGGCACCGGGGCGCACCTCGCCATAGCAGCGCACCAGGGTACCGCGTGCCAGCGCGGTTTTCTGGGCGATGCTGAAATGATAAAAGCGCAGGCTCAGCGAGCCGGTACCATCGTGCAGGCGCACCAGCAGGCTGCGGCGCTTGCCCATCACCACATCGGCTACTGCCACGCTGCCGACGACTACGGCATCCTGGCCCGGGCGCAGTGCGCCAATCGGCGTGATTCTGGTGCGGTCCTGATAGCGGGTGGGCAGGTGAAAGAGCACATCTTGCAGGTTTTCCAGCCCGACCTTGGCCAGTTTCTCGGCAATGGCCGGGCCAATACCCTTGAGGACGGTAACCGGTGTATCAACCAGCAGGCTCATGGGCAGGCTCAGGCCGGATTGCGCCGTGCCAGCGGACACTGGCGAATGGCTTCGACCAGCGCGTCAATGGCCTTGGGACGTGGAAAGGTGGCACGCCAGGCAATGGCCACGGTGCGGGTGGGCACTGGATCGCTGAACGGGCGGATTTCGATGACGCCGGCAGTGTACTGATGGCTGTCCACGGCCGATTGCGGCAGCACCGACACGCCCAGCCCCGAGGCGACCATGTGGCGGATGGTTTCCAGCGAGCTGGCTTCCACCGTGGTGTAGCGGTTCTGGCTTTCCTGCAGGTTGCCGGCCGCCGGGCAGGCTTCCAGCACCTGGTCGCGGAAACAGTGGCCCTCGCCCAGCAGCAGCAGGCTTTTGTCGTTCAGCATCTGGCTGTCGATGCTTTGCTCGCTGGTCCAGTGGTGGTGTGCCGGCAGCAGGACGCAAAATTCTTCGTCGTACATGGGCTTGGTCAGCACGTCCACATCCTGGAAGGGCAACGCGATGATGATCACGTCCAGCTCGCCGTTGCGCAGCTTGTCGCGCAGCACATGGGTGAAGTTCTCTTCAATGTAGAGCGGCATTTCCGGCGCACTCTGGTGCAGCAGAGGAATCAGCTGGGGAAACAGGTAAGGGCCAACGGTATAGATGGCACCCACCCGCAGCGGTGCGGTGAGCTGGTTTTTGCCGGCCTGGGCCAGTTCGCGGATGGTTTGTGCCTGCTCCAGTACGCGGCGGGCCTGGGCGACAATGCCTTCGCCGACCGGCGTGACGCGCACCGCGCCCTTGCTGCGCTCAAAGATCAGTACGCCCAGCTCGTCTTCCAGCTTTTTTACGCCGACCGACAGGGTGGGCTGGCTGACATGGCAGCGGTCGGCGGCGCGGCCAAAGTGTTGTTCCTGGGCCAGGGTGACAATGTAGCGCAACTCGGTAAGCGTCATAGTAGAATTCCATGGAAAAGGCGTATGACATAGTTTTAGTCGAACGAAGCATACCCGAATTGACAGCCAAGACAACAGGAGAAAGACATGGAGACGCGCACAGTGCTTTACGTCGGGGCCGGCTCGCTGGCGCTGCAGGTGGCGCAGCGTTTGCCGCAGTGGCGTGGCTGGGCGTTGCGCCGTTCGCAGGCGGTGCTGCCGGAGTCCTTGCTGTGGCTGCCGGCGGACGTGACACAGCCGGCCTGTCCGGCAGGCTGGCCGCAGCACGCGCCGGATTATCTGGTGATCAGCCTGGTGCCGGCGGCGCGCACTGAAGCAGCCTATCGCGCTGCCTATGTGCAGGGTACCGCCCATGTGCTGGACTGGCTGCGGGCGCATGGCCAGCAGCCGCGCCGGATTTTGTTTGTCTCCAGTGTTGGCGTGTATGGCCAGTCGGATGGCGAGTGGGTGGACGAGCACTCGGTGACTGCGCCGCAGCGCTGGTCGGGGCAGGTGATGCTGGAGGCCGAGCAGCTGCTGCTGGCCAGTGGCCTGCCGGTGACTTTGGTGCGGCTGGCCGGCATTTATGGCGGCAACCGGCGCAGCTTTCTGGAGCGGGTGCGCCAGGGGCATCATGCCGATGGTTGCCGCAACCGGTTCACCAACCGGATTCACGAGCAGGATGCCGCCGGGTTGCTGGCGCATCTGTTGCAGCGGGATGCTGCCGGCGAGCCGCTGGCATCCGTCTATATCGGTGTGGATGACCAGCCTGCCGAACAGGCCGAAGTGGTGGGCTGGCTACAGCAGCAGCTGGGGGTTGTCAGCGTGCCGGAGTTGCTGCTGGCTGCCGCCGGCACCAGCAAGCGCTGCAGCAATGCGCTGGCGCGTAGTACCGGCTGGGTGCCGTGTTTTGCCAGTTATAGGGAGGGGTATGGGGAGATGCTGCGCTAGTTTTTTTGGCTTCGGTGCTGCAGGCAGGGTGAGGCGCTTCGCCAAGCTACGCTGCCAGTCTCGAAGCAGGCTTCGATCCTGTTGCTGATGCCTGGCTACGGCCTCGCACTGCCTGCGGATGCACCTTGCCGTTGTTGAGGGGGTGGCCCGGCTGTGCCGGGCTGCTGTCGCTGTGTGACGTGATCGTCTTCGTCATTCTCGCACTGTATTTGTTTTGCTCCCGTCATCCTGTCGTGCACTGGGCTTGGCTGATTGGTGTCACCTGCACTGTGCCTGCCTTGTCGTCCTGTAATGCATTGCACTTGTCTTGCCCCCGTCATCCTGCGCGAAGCGAAGCGTAGTCGCAGGATCTATGACCGAAAAGCTGGATTCCGCGACTTCACTGCGTTACGCGCGGAATGACGGTGTGGTGTTGTGATTCGTGGGGAATGGCGGGACAGGTGCTGCTTTTACCGGTCAGTACCAGCCAGGCAAGGGACGGAAGGTATCCGGTCCCTTGTTTGTGTGTTGGTCGGCTGTATCAGCCAATATGCATTACGCCATCCATTTCCACTTGCGAGTTGCGGGGCAGGGCGGCGATGCCGACGGCGGCGCGGGCGGGGTAGGGTTGTTCGAAGTAGCGGGCCATGATTTCGTTGACGGCGGCGAAGTTGGAGAGGTCGGTCAGGAAGATGTTGAGTTTGACCACGTCCTGCAGGCTGCCGCCGGCAGCTTCGGCCACCGCCTTGAGGTTCTCGAATACCCGCACGGTCTGGGCTTCGAAGTCGCCCTCGACCATTTGCATGGTGGCGGGGTCCAGCGGGATCTGGCCGGACAGGTAAACGGTGGGGCCCATCTTGATGGCTTGGGAGTAGGTGCCAATGGCGGCGGGGGCCTTATCGGTGCTGATGACGGTCTTGCTCATGGGATCTCCGTGGGGCGGGGCAGGCGGGTGGCGGCAGGGGGCCGCCACCGCAAAACAACCTCAGGCGCGGGTGCGGGTAATGCGGGTGACGCCGTTGAGGGCACGCAGGCGGCGGATGACGCGGGCCAGGTGTACGCGGTCATGCACGCTGACCACTAGTTGCACCACGCTCAGACGGCCATCTTTTTCGTCCACGCTGATTTTTTCGATATTGCCGTCGGCCTCGCTGACGCTGCCGGCCAGCAGGGCGATCAGGCCGCGCTGGTGGGCCAGCTCGATGCGCAGTTCGACGTTGAACTCGCCCTTGATGTCTTTGGCCCAGGTGAGCGGAATGTATTTTTCCGGCTGGTTGCGGATGTCGGCCAGATTGCGGCAGGTTTCGCGGTGTACCACCATGCCCTTGCCGGCTGACAGGTGGCCGACAATGGCGTCACCCGGGATGGGGCCGCAGCAGCGGGCATAGTTGAGCACCATGCCTTCGGTGCCGTGGATCATCAGCGGCTCGTCCACCACGGGGTGTTGTTCGGTGTCGCCGTCCGACAGCAGGCGGCGGGCCACGACCTGGGCAGTGCGGCTGCCCAGACCGATGCTTTCCAGTACGGCATCCATGGTGTCCTGCTGGTATTCCACCAGCATGGCGTCGATGCGTGCCTGTGGAATTTCATCCAGGCGGGTGGCGTGTACATCCAGCGCCTTGTCCAGCAGACGGCGGCCCAGCTCGACCGATTCGTCCTGCTGCTGCAGTTTCAGTGCATGGCGGATATGGGTGCGCGCCTTGCCGGTGACCACAAAGTTGAGCCAGGCGGGATTGGGACGGGCGTTGGGGCCGGTGATGATTTCCACCGTGGCACCGCTGGTCAGCGGTTGTGACAGCGGCGCCAGCCGGCGGTTGACGCGGCAGGCAATGCAGGCGTTGCCGATGTCGGTGTGCACTGCATAGGCAAAGTCCACCGGTGTGGCGCCCTTGGGCATTTCCATGATGCGGCCCTTGGGCGAGAACACGTAGACCTCGTCGGGGAACAGGTCGATCTTGACGTTTTCGATAAATTCCAGCGAGTTGCCTGCGCTTTGCTGCAGCTCCAGCAGGCCCTTGACCCAGCGGCGCGCGCGGGCGTGGCTGGTGCCCAGATCATCGCTGTCGCTCTTGTACAGCCAGTGGGCGGCAATGCCGTTGTTGGCCAGTTCTTCCATGTCGCGGGTGCGGATCTGGATTTCGATGGGTACGCCGTGCATGCCGAACAATGTGGTATGCAGCGCCTGATAGCCGTTGGCCTTGGGAATGGCGATGTAGTCCTTGAAGCGGCCCGGAATTGGCTTGTACAGGCTGTGCACCGCGCCCAGCACGCGGTAGCAGGTGTCTACCTTGTCCACCACGATGCGGAAGGCGTAAACGTCCATGATTTCATTGAACGACTTGCGCTTGGACTTCATCTTGCGATAGATGCTGTACAGGTGTTTCTCGCGGCCACTGACCTCGCCGGGCAACTCTTCGCGCTGCAGGCAGTTGGTGATGGACTCTTCGATTTTGGAAACGATTTCCTTGCGGTTGCCGCGCGCCTGGCGGACGGCTGCCTGAATGCGTTCGGCGCGCATGGGGTGCATGGCGCGAAAACCCAGATCCTCGAACTCTGCATACATGCGGTGGATGCCGAGGCGCTTGGCAATCGGGGCGTAGATTTCCAGGGTTTCCTTGGCGATGCGGCGGCGTTTTTCCGCATTCAGCGCGCCCAGGGTGCGCATGTTGTGCAGGCGGTCGGCCAGCTTGACCAGAATGACGCGGATGTCGCGGGCCATGGCCATGGCCATTTTCTGGAAGTTTTCTGCCTGCGCCTCGGCCTTGGTGCCGAATTTCATCTGCGTGAGCTTGCTCACGCCGTCCACCATTTCCGCCACGCTTTCGCCAAACTGGGCGACCAGCGCCTCTTTGGGGATGCCGGTGTCTTCAATCACGTCG
This sequence comes from uncultured Thiopseudomonas sp., assembly GCA_964625365.1. Lineage (GTDB taxonomy): Bacteria > Pseudomonadota > Gammaproteobacteria > Pseudomonadales > Pseudomonadaceae > Thiopseudomonas. Next base: position 25,081 of record CAZVDA010000007.1, read on the forward strand.
TGCAGCATGGCGGCCATCAGGCTTTGATGGTCCATGTGCATTTCCGC
>CAZVDA010000008.1:0-14302 GCA_964625365.1 uncultured Thiopseudomonas sp.
GGCATCGGCCTGCCGCTGGGCACCGCCAACCTTGTCAGCATGCTGGGCTCCGGCAGCCTGCCGCTGGGCTTGCTGTGTGTCGGGGCGGCGCTGCAGCCGGCCTATTTGCTGGGCGAGCGCCGCACGCTGCTGGTGACCAGTAGCGTCAAGCTGCTGCTGGTTCCGGCGCTGGTGGCGGTCATGGCGTTGCTGCTGGGTGTTGAGGGATTGCTGGCGGCGCTGGTTATCCTGTTTTTTGCCTTGCCGACTGCACCAACGGCCTATGCACTGGCCCGCCAGCTCAACGGCGACAGCCAGTTGATGGCCGGCATCATTACCCTGCAGACGCTGCTGGCCATGCTGACATTGCCGCTGGTCATGGGGTTGTTGCCTACGCCGGGCTAACCCGGCAGGGCGGCTGTCAGTCGTGCCTGACCAGCGCGTCGAGGTCCAGAATACAGATACGCCGCCCTTCGAGGATCAGCAAGCCTTCCCGCTCAAGCTGGTTGAGAATGCGTGACAGGGTTTCCGGCTGGATGGACAACTGGCTGGCAATCAGCCGTTTGGTGCTGGGCAGCTCGAACTGTACCGCGTCGCATTGCTGGCAGGTGCGCAGCGCCTGGCTGAGCAGGTAGCGGACTACGCGGTGGATGGATTTTTTGAATGACAGGATTTCCAGGCTGGCCAGGCTGTACGACTCCATTTCGGCTAGCAGATTGAGCAGCGCCAGGGCCAGTTCGGGATTGTTTTCTACGGCGTGCCGGAAGGCTGCCAGCGGAAACAGCATGACCTCGGCGTTTTCAACGGCCTGGGCCGTGCAGGGATGGACGGGCTGTGCGGCAAACAGCATGCTTTCGGCAAAGGAGTCGCCGCTGCCCAGGATGCAGAAGACTTTTTCCTGGCCGTCCTGGGTCAGCCGGTACAGCTTGACCGCGCCGGACAGTACAAATCCAAGGTGGTGGGCAGGCTGGTCCTGCCGGTAAATGGTGTCACCCTTGTTGAGGCTGAGAATTTCGGCATGTTGCCTGAGTTGCTGGTAATCCTGTGCATCGAGCCTGGACAGCAACGGGTTGTTTTGAAGAACACTATGTTCAGTGGTGAGCGTCATGCAGATTCCTTGTACCGCGCCAACTGCTGTAACAGTCTGTTGTTGTGTTGGGCAAAGTCTATCATGAAGCACCGGACGGCACATAAAAGGCCCCCGCATGGTGTTGGTAATGCGGTGTGTGCGCCCTATAATGCCGGCACACTGCGTGGTGCAGAGAGAGGAATGCAATGACGATCAAACAACCCGTAGCGGTGTTGGGGGGAGGCAGCTTTGGTACGGCGCTGGCCAACCTGATAGCGGCCAACGGCTACCCGGTTCTGCTGTGGATGCGTGATCCGGCACAGGCCGCCACCATTCGTGAAACCGGCCGCAACCCGCGCTACCTGAAAGACGTACAGCTCAGGCCTGGCATCGAGGCGACCAGTGAGCTGGAGCCGGTGCTTGAGCAGTGCAGCCTGGTGTTTGTGGCCCTGCCGTCGATGGCGCTGCGTGCGGTGCTGGCACCCTGCCAGGCGCTACTGGCCGGCAAGATGCTGGTGAGTACCACCAAGGGCATCGAGGCGGACACCTTTATGCTGATGAGCCAGATTCTGGAAGAGGTAGCACCGGATGCGCGCATCGGTGTGCTGTCTGGCCCCAATCTGGCCCGCGAAATTGCCGACCATGCGCTGACTGCGACGGTGATTGCCAGCGAGCACGAGGCGCTGTGCCGCCAGGTGCAGCAGGTGCTGCATGGCGAGACCTTCCGCGTGTATGCCAGCAATGACCGGTTTGGTGTTGAGCTGGGCGGTGCACTGAAAAATGTTTACGCCATCATCGCCGGCATGGCGGCAGCCATGGGCATGGGCGAAAACACCAAAAGCATGCTGATTACCCGCGCACTGGCGGAAATGACCCGCTTTGCCGTCAAGATGGGCGCCAACCCCATGACCTTTCTGGGCCTGTCCGGCGTGGGCGATTTGATTGTCACCTGTACGTCACCCAAAAGCCGTAACTATCAGGTAGGCTTTGCGCTGGGGCAGGGGGTTGCGCTGGAGCAGGCGGTCGAGCAGCTGGGCGAAGTGGCCGAGGGGGTTAACACCTTGCGCGTGCTCAAGCAGAAAGCTGCCGACATGGGCGTTTACATGCCGCTGGTGGCCGGCCTGCATGCCATCCTGTTTGACGGCTATCCGCTGGACAGGATCATTGGCGGGCTGATGAGCGGTGAGCCAAAAACAGATATCGACTTTATTTCACCAGAAGGGTTTACGGGGTAACTATGGATTCTGCAGTCAGGCGTCTGCAGCGCGAGGCGCTTTTTTTCCGGATTATGTGGATGCTGGTGTTCGGGCTGGCCTGGCAACTGGCGGCTCCCTTGCTGCTGGTTGTGGTGGTGTTGCAGTTGTTGCACCGTCTGGTGCGCGGCGAGCCGCATGCTGGCCTGATGTGGCTGGGTGACGGGCTGGGCGGCTTTCTGGCCCAGATTGCGCGCTATGCCTGCTTTCGCAGCGAGGACAAGCCCTGGCCGGTGGCCGACTGGCCGCTGACTCCGGATGCCGACAGCGCGGGGCGTGGTCTATGAAAGTCTGGCTGCTGCGCCATGGAGAGGCCGAGCCGGCACGCGGACGTGATGCCGACCGTCAACTGACCGAGCATGGCCGTTACCAGGTGCGCAGCATGGCTGCGTTGCTGGCCGGCCAGCCGCTGACACAGGTACTGTGCAGCCCCTATGTACGGACCCGCCAGACGGCGGACGAGTTGCTGGCCGCCTTGCCCGGCCAGCACAGCCCGCAGGTCGTACCCTGGCTGACCCCCGAAGATTCGCCACAGGCCGTGGTGCGCGAGCTTGACCATATGGACGGGCATAATCTGCTGCTGATCAGTCACCAGCCGTTGCTGGGCCTGCTGGGCAGCTGGCTGTGCGAGGGCAGTCTGCAATATCCGCTGGCGATGTCTACCGCCAGCCTGGCCTGCCTGGAAGGCGACCATGCGGTGGCAGGGCTGATGCGCCTGCAATCGCTCAATCATGCGGCCACGGCTGGCCGCTAGTTTTTAACCGCACAATTACAAAAAAAGGAAAACGCATGTTTCAGGTTGAAGAAATCCGTATCCAGTTACCCCATATCGACCTTGCCGCCCGGGTTTATGGCCCGGAAGACGGCTGGCCAGTACTGGCCCTGCACGGCTGGCTCGACAACGCCATGACCTTCGAGTTGCTGGCGCCCAAACTGCAGGGCGTACGTATCGTGGCGCTGGACATGGCCGGCCACGGCCACTCTGGGCGCCGCGGCCCCGGTGCCGGCTACCAGTTGTGGGATTATGCGCTGGATGCCTTGATGGCGGCCCACCAGCTGGGCTGGCAGCGTTTTTCCCTGCTGGGGCACTCGCTGGGCGGCATCATTTCGGTGCTGATTGCCGCTGCGGTGCCCGAGCGCATCCACAGCCTGGCGCTGATTGACGGGCTGGTGCCGGATACCGGCGAGGCCGCACAGTCGCCGAAAAAGCTCGGCGAAGCCCTGCAGGCCCAGATCGATCTGGCCGACAAGAAAAAAACCATTTACAGCTCCATCGAGCAGGCGGTGGAAGCACGCAAACGCGGCCTGATTGCGGTCAGCCAGCAGGCTGCCGAGCTGCTGGCGTCACGCGGGCTCAGCCCGGTGGCTGGCGGCTACAGCTGGAACACCGACCAGCGGCTGACCCTGCCATCGCCCCTGCGACTGACCAATGCCCATGCCATGGCCTTTGTGAATGCGGTAGAGTGTCCGACCAGCCTGGTGCTGGCCGAGCAGGGGCTGTTGCTGAATATTCCTGAGTTCATGCAGTTTGTCGGCTGTCTGGACAAGCCGAATTTTCAGGTACACAGACTGCCCGGCGGGCATCACCTGCATGTCAATGACGAAGCCGGTGCATGTGCCGTGGCCGACTGTTTCAATACTTTTTTTGCCGCCAGCCTGGCGGATACGGGGTGTCGCTGAATTGATAACCAGGATTCGCGTTGTACTGGCTGCGGCCACGCTGCTGGCTGGCCTGCCTGTGTGTGCAGCCAGTGCCGGACACGAGCAGATTGCCGCCCTGCCGGCGCTGGCCGATGCACGCCTGCTGGACTCCAGTGCACAGCCGGATGTGGAAAAGGTCTATCCGCTGGGGGCGGTTAACCGCATCAGCGGGCAGCTGCGCTTTGGCGATGAAGTCAGGGTGCGCGGCGAACGGCAGGCCAATAGCTGGCAGCTGTCGCAACTGCACAGTGCAGCGGAAGCCTTTACCGAAGTCCGCGAGCGGCTGCAGCAGGAAGGGGCACGGCTGCTGTACTGGTGCGAAGGCCGCGACTGCGGGCCGAGCAACCTGTGGGCCAATGCCATTTTTGCCAATGCGCGCCTGTATGGCCCGGACGAGCGCCAGCAATATGCATTGCTGGTTTCGGGCCGGCAGCTGGCTGCCCTGTATGCAGTGACCCGCGGCAATGGCCGTGGCATGCTGCATGTTGACCTGCTGCAGGCCAGCGAGTCCCTGCCGGAATCGCTGTCACCGGCGGCGGCCACCCTGCTGCTGCAGTTGCGCACCGACGGTGGACTGGAGCTGGAGCATGCACAGGCCGAACAACTGGCGCGGGCGCTGAACCGCGACATGACCCTGCGCGTGCTGCTGGCCGGCCCCGGTGCTGACGGCTGGCGTGAACGTCTGGTTGCTGCCGGGGTGCGCGCTGCCCGCATCGAACTGTCGGATGTACCGGCCGGGGTTACGCGAATCGACGTTCTGCGCTAATGCAGGCTCAAGGAGTAAGGCCGTGCTGACAAGTGACCGACTGGTAACCCAAATGCTGTTTCTGGCGTTGCTGGTTGCCTGTCTGTGGGTGGTGGCTCCGTTTCTGACCGCGTTGTTCTGGGCAGCGGTGCTGGCGTTTGCCACCTGGCCGGTGATGCGCCGGCTGACCCGCCTGCTTGGGGGCAACAGCACGCTGGCCGCCTCCCTGCTGACCGGACTCTGGGTGTTGCTGGTGGCCATTCCGCTGGTATGGCTGGGCCTGAACATTGCCGACTATATTCGTGAAGGCACCGAGCTGGCCAAAAACTACCGCGTTACCGGCATGCCCAGCGAGCCGGCCTGGCTGGAGCGGGTACCGCTGTTTGGCGAACGCCTGCAGGAGCTTTGGCACACACTGGACGAGCAGGGCGAAGCCTATCTGGCCACCATCAAGCCGTATCTGGGGCAAGTCGGCAACTGGCTGCTGGGGCGCAGTGCCAGCATTGCCGTCGGCATCCTGGAACTGGCACTGAGCCTGTTTCTGGTGTTTTTCTTCTACCGTGACGGGCCACGACTGGCGCATTTTGTCCGCAGCCTGGTGCAGCGCATCATGCAGGAGCGCACCGGCCACTACATTGAGCTGGTTGCCGGTACCGTGCGGCGCGTGGTCAATGGCGTGATCGGCACCGCCATGGCGCAGGCCATCGTGGCGTTTATCGGTTTCAGCATTGCCGGTGTGCCGGGCGCGATTGTGTTGTCCGCCCTGATTTTCGGGTTGAGCATCATTCCCATGGGGCCGCCGCTGGTATGGGCTCCGGTCACCGCCTGGCTGTTTTTTCAGCAAAGCTACGGCATGGGTGTCTTTATGCTGTTCTGGGGGTTTGTGGTGATCAGCAGCGTGGACAACATTCTCAAACCATACCTGATCAGCCGTGGCGGCAACCTGCCGCTGATTGTGGTGCTGATGGGGGTGTTTGGCGGCATTATCGCCTTTGGTTTCATGGGCATTTTTCTGGGGCCGGTGCTGCTGGCGGTGGCCTATAGCCTGGTCAGCGACTGGATCAACTGCAGTGAGTCAGAGCAGGACATGCCGGGGCTGCCCGCACCGGACAACATGGACACATAAAAGGAACAAACAATGCGTACCTATATTCAAGCCACCGCGCTGGGCCTGTCATTACTTCTGCTGACTGGCTGTGCCGGCAAGACTCACAACCGCACCGCCTGCGCCAACGAACTGGATGCCGCCTGGAACGAGCTGAGCCTGGCCAAAGCCGAGGGCTTTGCCGGTACCGTCAGCTATTCCAAGGCGCTGACGCTGATAACCGGAGCCAAGACCCAGCAGCAGTTTGAAGGCTATGCCGGCTGTCGGCGCAAGGCACAGAAAGCACGTTTTTATATCAGGGAATCCAGGGCCGGGCGCTGAGTTCCACGCCAATTCAGGGGAGATAGCAGGTGGTTTTAAAACAGCTGGAACAGGCGCTGAGCGCCGTCAACCAGGTGGTGCTGGGCAAGCAGCAGCAGGTGCGCATGGCGCTGGCCTGTTTGCTGGCACGCGGGCATCTTTTGCTTGAGGATCTGCCCGGCATGGGCAAAACCACCCTCAGCCATGCACTGGCACAGGTATTGGGGCTGTCCTATCAGCGTATCCAGTTTACGTCCGACCTGTTGCCCGGCGACATCCTGGGCACCTCGGTGTTTGAGCGCGACAGCAGCAGCTTTGTGTTTCATCCCGGGCCGGTGTTTACCGAGCTGCTGCTGGCCGACGAGATCAACCGTGCTACGCCAAAAAGCCAGAGTGCGCTGCTGGAAGCCATGGAGGAGCGTCAGGTTTCCGTGGACGGTACCACCCGCAGCCTGCCGGAGCCGTTTTTCGTCATTGCCACCCAGAACCCGGCCTCGCAAAGTGGCACCTTCAGCCTGCCGGAGTCGCAGCTGGACCGCTTTCTAATGCGCCTGTCACTGGGCTATCCCGATGCGCGCGCCGAGCATGCGCTGCTGGGTGGCAGCGGTGGCCGCCAGCACGCGATTGCAACGGATGCCCGGCTCGACCGGCAGCAACTGCTGGCTGCCCAGCAACAGGTGGCACAAACGGCGGCCAGCGATGCGCTGATTGCCTATGTGCTGCGTCTGGTGGATGCCACCCGCAACCATCCGCAGCTGGCCTACGGCCTGTCGCCGCGCGGCAGTCTGGCGCTGCTGGCGGCAGCCCGTGCCTGGGCGTTTCTGGCCGGGCGTGATTACGTGATTCCCGAGGATGTCCAGGCCGTGGCACCGGCGGTCATCAGCCACCGGCTGGGCCATGCGCTGCGTGCGGGGCGCGGACACAGCGCCGAGGCCATTGTGCGCGCCATGCTGGATGAAGTACCGGCGCTCTGATGAACAGGCTCAGGGAATGGCTCAGGCAGTGGTGGAACCGCAGGATTCCGCCGGCATCCAGGGTGCAGCTTAACCAGCGTCAGGTATTCATTGTCCCGACCCGTACCGGCTTTGCCTTTGGCGGTGCCTTGTTGCTGATGCTGCTGGTGGCCATCAACTACCAGAACAGTCTGGCCTATGCGCTGGCCTTTCTGCTGGGCTCGCTGGGTTTGCTCACCGCCCTGCATACCTGGCGCAATCTGGCCGGTCTGGAACTGCAGGGCCTGCAGGCCGAACCCTGTTTTGCCGGAGAAGAGGCCGTGTTTGCGCTGGCACTGACCGCCAAAGGCCACCGCTACGGTATTGATCTGGGCTGGCGCGCTCCTTTGCATACCCGCACCGATGTTGTGCGCCATCAGCAGGCGCGGGTATTGCTGAGCCTGCCAGCGACACGCAGGGGCTGGCTGCAAGCGCCCCGGCTACGGGTGGAAACCCGTTTTCCGCTGGGCATCTGGGTGGCCTGGAGCCAGGTGGATCTGGTCATGCGCACGCTGGTCTATCCGCAGCCACTGGACGCCGGACTGCCACTGGCAGCGGCCCGCAACGAAGATGACGCGCAGGGTCTGCAGGCGGTGGCCCGTGGCACGGACGACTATCAGGGGCTGGAAGCCTGGCAGCGTGGCGACTCGCTGCGCCGGGTGGACTGGAAAGCCTGGTCGCGGGGGCAGGGGCTGTGGGTCAAACAGTTCAGCGACCTGCTGGGCAGCGAAACCCTGCTCGACTACAGCCAGTTGCAGGGCGACACGGAACAGCGCCTGTCGGTGCTGTGCTTTCATGTCTTGCGGCTGGACAATGCCCTGCAGCCTTACTCGCTGCAGTTGCCGGGACAGGCGGTGCTGGGGCCGGACATTGGCCCGGCGCATCGTGACAGCTGCCTGAGTGCACTGGCGCTGTTTGGCAGGGAGGCTCCATGAGCAAACACCCGTTGCTGGACGCCATTCCGCGCAATGCCCTGCTATGGCTACTGATTGCCCAGGTGCTGGTGATTGCGCCGCACCTGTTTCATATTCCGCTGTGGATTGCCGGCCTCTGGCTGTGCTGTGCCGGCTGGCGGGTTCAGGTGTATCGCACCCGCTGGCAACTGCCGCGCTCCATCGTCAAGGTGGCGATGATGACCAGCGCCGCCTTTGCCGTGTACCTCAGCCGTGGCAGCCTGATCGGGCTGGATGCCGGCGTGGCACTGCTGATTACCGCCTTTACCCTCAAACTGGTGGAACTGCGCAGCCGCCGCGACGCGCTGGTACTGATTTTTCTGGGCTTTTTTGCCATCGTCACCAGTTACCTCTATGACGACAGCCTGCTGGCCGCGCTCTATTCGCTCTTGCCGGCGGTAGCGTTGCTGGCAGCCTGGACCGGCCTGCAACAGGGTCAGACCCTTGAACCCATGCGCCGCAATCTGGTTTTTTCGCTGCGGCTGCTGGCCCAGGCGATTCCTTTTGCCTTGCTGTTGTTTGCCTTTTTTCCACGGCTGGAGCCGCTGTGGACCCTGCCGCAGCCGGGTGGCAAAGGTAAAACCGGGCTATCCGGCCAGATGTCGCCTGGCGACATTGCCGAACTAAGCCAGTCAACCGAGCTGGCGTTTCGTGCCACCTTCGAGGGTGAAATCCCGCCCAAAAGCCAGCTGTACTGGCGGGCACTGACCCTGCCGGTGTTTGATGGCCGCAGCTGGCGCCTGCAGGATTTTGGCATGGAAATACGTCCCGGCCAGTGGCATATGCAGGGCGATTCGCTGCCTTACAGCGTGATTATGCAGCCCAGCCACCGGCCCTGGCTGTTCAGCCTGGACTACAGTGCTCCGGTACAGGACGATGTGCAGCTGCTGGCCGACTTTCGCCTGCAGCGCAACCGGCCCGTACACCGCAGTTACCTGTACGAAGCGACCGCCTGGCCGCAATCGGTGGCTGATCCGGTATTGCCGGCTGCCCGCAAGCGTCAATATCTGCAGCTGCCGCGTCCCGGCAATCCGCGCACCCGCGAGTGGGCGCGCCAATTGCGCGAGCAATACGAGGATGACCGGCAACTGGTGCAGGCCCTGTTGAGCCATTTCAACCTGCAGCCCTATTACTACACGCTCAAGCCGCCGCTGCTGGGCGAGAACAGCATTGACGAATTCATGTTTGATACCCGGCGCGGCTTTTGCGAGCACTATTCCAGCGCCATGACATTTTCCCTGCGCGTAGCCGGCATTCCGGCGCGGGTGGTTACCGGTTATCAGGGCGGTGAAATCAACCCGGCCGGCAACTTTGTGCAGGTAAGGCAGATGGACGCCCATGCCTGGGTGGAATACTGGCTGCCGGGGCAGGGCTGGCAACGGGCCGACCCTACCTTTCAGGTAGCCCCCGGGCGTATCGAACAGGGCTTGCAGGATGCCCTGCTTGACGAAGCCGACTTGCTGGATACGGGCCTGTTTTCTCCCATGCGTTACCGCCATGTGGCCTGGATCAACCAGCTGCGCATGGGCTGGGAAAACCTCAACCACGGCTGGCAAACCCGGGTGCTGGGCTATCAGGGCGAACGTCAACAGGCCTGGCTGCGGCAGCTGTTTGGGCAGGTCAACTGGCAGCAGATCGGTGTAGGGCTGGTGGTGGCCCTGCTGGTGATGCTGGCCGTGCTGGCGCTGTGGCTGATCCGCCCGTGGCGCAACCGCCCCGATCCGGTAAGCCTGCAGTTGCAAAAGCTCGACCGGCTGCTTGCCCGGCAGGGGCTGGCGCGGAAGCAGGGCGAGGGGCTGAATGCCTTTTGCCTGCGCTGCCGGGCCAGTGCTCGCCTGAACAGCGTACAACAGGCTGCGCTGGAGCAGTTTGCCGCACGCTATGAGGCCTGCTGCTTTGCCGGCCAGCCGGTGCCGGTTGAACACTTGCGCCAGGCCCGCCGCCAGCTGGCAGCCACCTTCAGACCCTGGCACAGCGGCTGAACCGGCACTGTATGCGCCGCGCAAATCCGCCTGCCGGGCAGACAGCCTGCCAACGAACAGGCATACTGGCCGCCGTTTTTCGGATTGTATTCTTGCAGGTGCTAGCAGCAGGCTGAATTTTTTGTATAACGGTTAACAGGAGTAGCACATGGAGTTTATGGCTTTGGCAGGCGTTGTCCTGTTGTTGATAGGCGGGCTGGGTTTTCTGCTGGCGGCATTCAGGACCGGTATTCTCTGGGGGCTGGCGGTCATTTTCATTCCTCCTGCTTCCATAGTGTTCCTGGTTATGCACTGGCAAAGTGCCAAGGGTGCATTCAAGCTGCAGTTGCTGGGTTTGGCCATTGTGCTGGTGGCTGTTTATCTGAGCCATGGCAGTGTCAACATGAACAACGTCAAAAGCTCGGTCCCCGGGTTTTCGGCCAGCAGCAGTCAGTCGTTTAACCAGACGCAGGTATCAAGCCAGCCGGTACCCTGGCAAAGTGCCCAACCGGCTGTCGCCTATCGCTGCGATGGCCGCGTGCATTGTTCGCAAATGACCTCGTGCGAGGAAGCGACCTTCTTTTTGCGCAATTGCCCGGGCACTAAAATGGATGGCGATGGCAACGGCATTCCCTGTGAGCGCCAGTGGTGCCGCCGCTAGATTTTTACTTTCACGACAGGGCAGAGCATGCAATTTACCCTGATGCTTTCCGCAGCTCCCCATGATCCGGCCACCCGCCGTGCGCTAGGCTTTGCACAGGCGCTGCTGGCAGCAGGTCACCACATTGCGCGGGTATTTTTTTATCAGGACGCGGTGCAGATTGCCTCGCGGCTGATTGTGTGTCCGCAGGACGAGCAGGACATGGCCGCCGGCTGGCAGGCACTGGTGCGCGAGCACCGGCTGGATGCCGTGGTGTGCATTGCTGCTGCCTTGCGCCGTGGCGTGCTGGATGCGCCGGAAGCAGCGCGCTATGGCCGCGACGCCGACAATCTGGCCGACGGCTTTGTGCTGTCCGGCCTGGGCCAGCTGCACGAGGCCCTGCAGGGCTCGGATCGTCTGGTGCATTTTAAGGGGGACGCATGAAGCCCTTGTTGCTGATTAGCCGGCACGCGCCCTGGAGCGGGCTAAGTGCCCGCGAAACCCTGGATATTGCACTGGCTGGTGGTGCCTTTGACTTGCCGGTTAGCCTGCTGTGGCAGGGCGAAGGTGTGTATCAGCTGCTGGCCGGGCAGCAGCCGGCGCGGCTGGAGCAGAAAAACCTGCAGTCCCAGCTTTCTGGCCTGCCGCTGTTTGGTGTGGATAATCTTTATGTGTGCGGGCGCAGCCTCGAGGAACGTGGCATGGATGCTGGCCAGCTGGCGCTTGAAGCAAGCGTGCTGGATGCGCCTGCAATCCGTGAGTTGCTGGCAGGCCACGCACAGGTTCTGGTGTTTTGAATATGTCGATTTTACATCTGGTCAATCGTTTACATAGCTTGCCGGATGTGGCAGGCAGCCTTTCGGCGGGCGATACCCTGGTGCTTTGCGGTGATGCGGTCGTGCAGACGCAGGTGTGGCCGGCACAGGTTGCCCTGTGCGCCATGGCAGAAGACCTTGAGGCGCGTGGCATGACACCGGCAGGAGGTGTGCGGGCGCTGGATTACGCAGCGCTGGTGGAGCTGTGCTGCAGCCATGCGCAGGTCATTGCATGGTAACTCTGCTAGAAGTTGAGGGTCGCAGCATTGGCCTGGATGAGGACCTCTGCCTGCTAGACCTTGATGACTGGAGCGAGGCGGTTGCCGCATCACTGGCACGGGAGGAGGGTATCGAGCTGACGCCTGCCCACTGGGAAGTCCTCTGGCTGGTGCGCGAGTTTTACCGTACCTTTGAGCTGTCTCCGGCCAACCGTGCACTGGTGCGCTATGCACGCCAGCAACTGGGCGAAGACAAGGGCAACAGCCTGTATCTTAATGCGCTGTTCAACGGTAAGCCGGCACGCATTGCCTGCCGGCTGGCCGGGCTGCCGAAACCGGCCAACTGCTTTTGATGCGTTTTGTAGCCGGGCGGATATAAAAAAAGGCGTAACGCTTGCACGTTACGCCTTTTTTATGGGTTGCATCAGTCGTTGTGCTGTTCCAGATCGTAGGCGATCAGGGCCAGCAGGGCGTTTTGCTGACGCTGGGTCAGCTGGCGGAACCGCTGCAGCAGTTCGCGTTCGTGGACCGTGATTTCGTTTTCGTTCAGGGCTACCGGGTTGTTGTAGTCCATAACCTGATCCTGCTTGAGGCTGGTTTCCAGCCGGGCAACGATCTCGGAGTTCATGCTGCGGTGATTATGTTTGGCGACCTCTGCTATGCGGTCGCGCATGTCATCGGGAAAGCGCACGACAAACTTGTCGGCGCCGCGTGAACTGTTAACCACTAATTTTTTTGCTGTACTCATTGCTTAACCGTAATTAAAGTCAGGTGACGGGAATCCTTGTTGCACTCTGTGAAGTCGCAGACATGCTGTTTTCATGGCTGCCCTGCATGTCTGTGGCCAGCCACAGCAGGCAAATAAGGCGGTGCATGCTTACCCATTGTTTACACGTCAGGGTTACAGGGACAAACAAATCCTCAACGAGTTCATCCTAGGGTTTTTTGGAACCGTATTCAATTCGTAAAAAGCTGAAGCGTTACCGCGTCTGGCCTTCTACTATCCAGCAATGAAGCCAGGGTGTAGACTTGCGCAAGCTTTTGCTGGTGACTGTGATATTACCATGATTGCAGTATCGCTGGCGTCCAAAATGATCGTTTTTTGAGGTGAAATGTGTTGCGTTTAGCACTTATTGCAGGTTTTGCTGCCATTCTGGGGGGCTGCGCTGGTAAGACGACCGATACCGCCGAAGCTGCGCAGGCTGCACCGGCCCGTGTGGCTGCCAACTGGTCGCAGGATCAGCAGCAGAAACTGCAGCAGCTGTTGCAGGGTACGCCTTACGTCCTGACCGAAGTCAAGGGCGGTTGGCTGATCCGTATTGATGAAAAAGACACCTTCAATCCGCACCGCCCCGAACTGTTGTTGCCGGCTGCGCTGGGCAATATTGGCCAGATCACCCGCCACCTGGCGCAGGACCATGATGTAGCCGTGATGGTGGTCGGGGTAGCAACGGGCAAGTACAAGCTCAAGTCCAAAGAACAGGTGAGCGAAGAACGTGCACAGTCGGTTGCCTCGATTTTTCGCCTGAACCGGGTGCCGGGCCATCGCCTGAAAACCCTGGGCGTGAGCCAGGGCGAGCGTATCGACAGTGCCCTGGGCGTTGCCCTGCTGGTGGTGCCCGAGCAGGAACTTCATCAGCGTGTCGCCGCCGGCCACAGCCAGGTGGTTGCCATGCTCGACCGGCGCTAGGCGCGGAGCAGGGCATGAGCGATCTGGACCGGCTGGCGCACATGCGCCGCAACTATGTACGTGACGGCCTGCTGGAGCAGGATTGCCCGGATGAGCCCTTCCCCTTGTTCCGGCAGTGGCTGGAGCAGGCGGTGCAAACCGAACTGCCACCCTACGAGGCCAATGCCATGCTGCTGGCTACCGCTGGTGGCGACGGCCAGCCGCATGCACGGGTCATGCTGCTCAAGGGGCTGGATGAGCGTGGTTTTGTTTTCTTCAGCAATTATGAAAGCGACAAGGGCCGGCAGCTGGCGGCCAATGTTCGTGCCGGCATCACTTTTTTCTGGCCGGTGCTGGAGCGTCAGGTGCGCGTTGAGGGACGGGTAGAGCAGGTTAGCGCCGCCGAGTCGGACGATTACTATGCGCTACGCCCGCTGGGCAGCCGGCTGGGGGCATGGACCTCACCGCAGAGCCGGGTGATTGACGGCCGTGCCGAACTGGACGAGCGCCTGGAAGCAGTACAGATGCGCTTTGCCGGTCAGGACAATCCGCCGCGCCCCGGCCACTGGGGCGGCTACCGCTTGCTGCCGGAGCGCATCGAGTTCTGGCAGGGCAGAAGCAGCCGCCTGCATGACCGCATCGACTATCGCCTGACAGCGGAAGGCTGGCTGCGTCAGCGACTGGCACCCTGATCAGCTGGCCGGATAGGCGTCGGCGGCGGCCTGCAGCCAGCCGGGCAGGTCTTTTTTGGCAACTTTCTGCTGTTCGGCCTCGGCCAGTTTTTGCAGCATATAATCACGCATGGCAGGGTTGTCGGCGGCCATCGACAGTGCCAGGTCACGGTTAACCCAGCGCTTGATGCGCACATGCAGCCACCAGTGGAAGTACACACCCGACACGCT
>CAZVDA010000008.1:14312-22675 GCA_964625365.1 uncultured Thiopseudomonas sp.
TCATAAAATCCATAGTCAAACCCTTTGCAAAACCGGTTGTCTTAAAGGTCGATATCATAAAGTTATTTGCCGACAAGGAGAAACATCATGCGTAAATCTATCCTGATTGCTGTACTGGGTGCTGCCACCCTGCTGACCGGCTGTGCGTCCAGCCTGACCGGTGATACCTATTCGCGTGCCGACGCCCGTCAGGTGCAGACGGTACGCATGGGCACCATCGAGTCGCTGCGTCCGGTGCGTATTGAAGGCACTAAAACTGCGATTGGCGCTGGAGCAGGCGCGGCTGTCGGCGGCATTGCCGGCAGCACGATTGGTGGCGGACGTGGCCGGGCAGTGGCTGCCGTGATTGGAGCAGTGGCTGGCGGCATGGCCGGTGCCGCCGCTGAAGAAGGACTGACCCGCACCCAGGGCGTGGAGATTACCGTTTACGAAGACGACGGTGTCATGCGCGCCTATGTACAGGCGGTCAATCCCAATGAAATCTTCCGCGTTGGCGAGCGGGTACGCATTGTCACCGTCAACGGTACGTCCCGCGTTTCCCACTAAAATTGCTACGTGTTTCAATCCAGGCCGCTCCATGAGCGGCCTTTTTTTGTGCCGGCGATTACCGGGGCAGCAATTAGCCAGCTTGGTATTTGGTAGTACTGCGACAAGCAGCTAACTGCTGTATAAACAAGGTATTGATCTGACTGCGGGTGCTGTTTCCGCAGTATTCCCATAATTAAAAAACGGATCTTGCGATGATTGCATTTCTGCTATTGCCCTTTATTGCCGCAGTGCTGGTGCTGCTGGCCGGTCGCGGTTCACGCAATATGCTCGCCGGATTGACCGCTTTGGCTCCCGTCGCCGGGCTGGGCCTGCTGGCTAGTTACCTGCCGGCCGTGCTGGCCCGGCAAACCACCAGCCTGCGCTACGACTGGCTGCCGCAACTGGGCCTTAATTTGAGCCTGCATCTGGACGGCCTGAGCTTTCTGTTTTGCCTGCTAATTCTGGGCGTGGGCCTGCTGGTGATTATTTACGCCCGCTATTACCTGGGCGAAAACGAAGCCCTGCCACGTTTTTTTGCCAGCCTGTTGCTGTTTATGGGTGCCATGCTGGGCGTGGTGCTGGCCGGCAACCTGTTGCTGATGCTGATGTTCTGGGAGCTGACCAGTCTGGCGTCGTTTTTGCTGATCGGCTACTGGCAGCACCGCAACGATGCCCGTACCGGCGCACGCATGGCGCTGGCGGTTACCGGTGGCGGCGGCCTGGCGCTGCTGGCCGGCATCATCCTGATTGGCCGGGTGGTGGGCAGCTACGAGCTGTCCGAGGTGCTGGCTGCCGGCGAACTGATCCGTGCCCATAGCCTGTATCCGGTCATACTGGTGCTGGTGCTGCTGGGCGTGTTTACCAAGTCGGCACAGTTTCCTTTCCATTTCTGGTTGCCGCATGCCATGGCCGCACCCACGCCGGTGTCGGCCTATCTGCACTCGGCGACCATGGTCAAGGCCGGGGTGTTTCTGCTGGCACGTCTGTATCCGGCGCTGTCCGGCACTGACTGGTGGTTCTATCTGGTGACCTTTGCCGGACTGGCCACCCTGCTCATTGGTGCCATCACGGCATTGTTCCAGCATGACCTCAAAGGGCTGCTGGCCTATTCCACGGTTAGTCATCTGGGCCTGATTACCATGCTGTTTGGCTTGGGTTCGGACCTGGCACCGGTGGCGGCGATTTTCCATATCATCAACCACGCCACCTTCAAGGCCTCGCTGTTTATGGCCGCCGGCATCATCGACCACGAAACCGGCAGCCGCGATATGCGGCGCATCAATGGCTTGTGGAAGTACATGCCGCACACCGCCGTATTGGCGATGGTGGCCTCTTCGGCCATGGCGGGTGTGCCGCTGCTCAACGGCTTTTTGAGCAAGGAAATGTTCTTTGCCGAAACCCTGCACCAGCAATTGCTCGGCAGCTTTAGCTGGCTGATTCCCGGCTTGGCCACACTGGCGGCAGTGTTTTCGGTGGCCTATTCGCTGCGCTTTATCCACGACGTATTTTTCAATGGTGAGCCCGTCAACCTGCCCAAGTTTCCGCCCCACGAGCCGCCACGTTCGATGAAAATTCCGGTCGAAATTCTGGTATTTCTCTGTGTGCTGGTGGGTACCTTTCCGGCGTTTAGCGTATCAGGGCTGCTGGCCAGTGCGGCACAGGCCAGCCTGGGCCATGCGCTGCCGGACTACAGCCTGAGCGTGTGGCACGGCTTTAACCTGCCGCTGCTGATGAGCGTGTTGGCCCTGATCGGTGGCATTGCCCTGTACAGCCTGCGCAAACCGCTGTACCGCTGGTACGACGGCCTGCCGGATTTGAACGCGCGGGAAACCTTTGCCGCCAGCGTACAAAGTGCCTATGCCCGAAGTTCAAAACTGATGGCGGTGATTGGGGCGGTATCGTTGCAGCGCTTTATTGCCGTGCTGCTGGTGGCGCTGGTGGCAGTGACAGTCTGGACGCTATCACCCATGAGCTCGCTGGTGGGTGATACCGGGCTGACACCGGTTGATCCGCTCACGCTGATTGGCCTGGCCGCCATGTCGCTGGTGTCGCTGCTAACGGTGATGTACCACCGCAAGCGCCTGCGTGCGCTGGTGACACTGGGGCTGGTGGGACTGATTGTGTCCATGCTGTTTGCCCGTTTTTCCGCGCCGGATCTGGCACTGACCCAGCTGGTGGTGGAAGTGGTGACCATTTTGCTGATGCTGCTGGTGCTCAACTTTATGCCGGCCAAAACGCCGTCGGAAAGCTCCAGCCTGCGCCGCCTGAGGGACTTCTGCATTGCCGCCGCCGGGGGCGGGCTGTTTGCGGTGTTCAGCTTTGCCGTGCTGAGTCGCCCTTATGACAACAGCCTGGCCCAGTATTATCTGGCCAACAGTGTGCCCGGCGGGGGTGGCACCAACGTGGTCAACGTAGTGCTGGTGGACTTCCGTGGCTTCGATACGCTGGGTGAAATCAGCGTACTGGCGATTACCGCCATCGCCATCCTGGCGCTGCTGGGCGGCAGCAAGCTGCCAAGGCCACGCACCGACCGTGCCGGCCGGGTGTGGACGGCGGCCCGTGAATACATGCCGCTTAGTCTGCTGGCCCGTTTGATGCTGCCGCTGGCGCTGCTGGTGGCGGTGTTTATCTTCCTGCGCGGGCACAACGAGCCGGGCGGCGGCTTTATTGCCGGTCTGGTCACGTCGGTGGCGCTGGTGTTGCTGCATGTCAGTTCGGGGCAGGCGTGGGTGGAACAGCGCCTGCGCATCAATTACCGCAAGCTGGCCGCCAGCGGCGTGCTGATTGCCGGCCTGACCGGGCTGGGCAGCCTGCTGTTTGGCCGCCCGCTGCTGACCTCGGCGCACGGGCACATAGCCATACCCCTGCTGGGCGATCTGGAGCTGGCCTCGGCCATGCTGTTTGATCTGGGCGTGTACTGTGCCGTAGTCGGCGGCACTCTGCTAATTCTTGGCCAGCTGGGCCATCTGGGCTACAGCGCCCGTTTACCGGAGGACAAATAATGGAGCTCTGGCTGTCCTGTTCGATTGGCTTTTTGGTGTTTTGCGGCATTTACCTGTTGCTGCGCGCACGTACTTTTCCGGTGGCACTGGGGCTGACGCTGCTGTCCTACGCTATCAACCTGTTCCTGTTTTCCATGGGCCGGCTAAAAACCGGCATGCCGGCGGTGATTGGCAGCGCCAGCGATTACACCGACCCGGTGCCGCAGGCGCTGGTGCTGACCGCCATCGTGATCGGCTTTGCCATGACCGCCTTTGTGCTGGTGTTGTCGCTGCGCGCCTATGTGCTGCTGGGCAGTGACCATGTGGATGGCAGCGAACCTAAACGCAAGGAGGGCGCGGCATGAGTCACTGGATAATGGCGCCTTTTTTATTGCCGTTAATGCTGGGAGCAGTATTGGCCTGGCTGGATGATGGCCGCGCCGTGCTACAGCGCCGGCTGAGTCTGCTCGGTAGTCTGGCGCTGGTTGGTATTGCGCTGCAGTTGCTGGGCACAGCGGCCAGTGGATCGGTACAGATATACGCCATGGGAGACTGGTCGGCCCCTTTTGGCATCGTGTTTGTACTGGATCGCCTCAGCGCCTTGCTGGTGCTGACCACGGCGGTGCTGGCGCTGCTGGTCAACCTGTATGCCTGTGGCGGTGACGACAGCCGGGGCCGCTATTTTCATGCGCTGTTCCAGTTTCAGGTAGCCGGTATCAACGGTGCGTTTTTGACCGGTGATCTGTTCAACCTGTTTGTCTGCTTTGAAATCCTGCTGATTGCCTCTTATGCGCTGCTGCTGCATGGCAGTGGCAATGCACGCCTGCGCTCGGCGGTGCACTATGTGGTGCTTAACCTGGTGGGTTCGGCGCTGTTTTTGCTGGGCGCCGGGCTGGTCTATGGCGTCAGCGGCACGCTGAACATGGCCGACATTGCCCGCTTTGTGCAGCAGGCCGATGGCGACAGCCTGCATTTGATGCGTGCTGCCGGCTGGATTCTGATTCTGGTGTTTGGCCTTAAAGCGGCCTTTTTGCCGCTGCACTTCTGGTTGCCTGCCGCCTATGCCAGCGCCACTGCGCCAGTAGCGGCCTTGTTTGCGATCATGACCAAGGTTGGGCTGTATGCCATTTTGCGGGTGGTCACGCTGATCTTTGCCTTTGATTCCGGCAGTGCCGATCTGGACCTGCTGTTTGCCATTGCCTTGCTGACGCTGCTGCTGGGTGCCATCGGTGCCTTTGCTGCCAGCACCCTGCAACTGATGCTGGCCTGGCTGGTGCTGGTGTCGGTGGGTACCTTGCTGGCCGGTATCAGCCTGGCGTCCGAGCAGTCGATCAGCGCCAGCCTGTACTACCTGCTGCACAGCACTTGGGGCATGGCCGGCATGTTCCTGCTGGCCGACCTGATTGCCCGCCAGCGTGGACGCCTGGCCGGCATGTTGCGCAGCGGACCGCAGCTGGGCACGCCGGTGCGGCTGGGGCTGCTGTTTTTTGTCGGGGCGATTGCCACCGCCGGGTTGCCGCCGTTTTCCGGCTTTATCGGCAAACTGGCGCTGCTGCAATCGGCCAGTGGCCTGCAGGCCACGCTGTTCTGGAGTGCGGCCTTGCTGGGCAGTTTTATGGTGATCATGGCGCTAAGCCGGGCCGGCAGCTTGTTGTTCTGGCAGCAAAAAACCGGCGTGAATGATGCCGCTGCCCAGCCGCTAAGCGCCTTGTGTTTTGGCAGCGCACTGGCGCTAACGGCCACAGTAGTTGTTTTGGTGATAGCCGCCGCGCCGGTGCTGGCGTATTGCAGCGCAGCCGCCCAGCAACTGCTGGAGCCGGCGCTCTATCTGCAACAGTTATCAGGAGGCCAGCCATGAGCACAAGAGGATGGCTGCAACAGCCGCTGCTGAGTCTGGTATTGCTGCTGGGCTGGCTGCTGCTGGTGGACGAATTTGCTTCGCCCGGCCACTGGGTATTCGGCGCACTGCTGGCACTGGTGATTCCCCGGCTGGTTGGCCACTGGTGGCCGCCGCTGCCACGCATTGCCAGCTGGCCGGCGCTGTTGTTGTTTGTCTGGCGCAGTCTGGTTGATATTGTGATGGGCAACCTGCAGGTGATGCGGCTGGCGCTGGGACCGCAGCGCAGCATACAACCGGTGTTTATAACCTTTCACAGCGAACTGGACAACGAGCTGGCCATCTTCATGCTGATGGGTGCCATTTCGCTGGCCCCCGGTTCGGTGTCCACTCACTTTAACCCGGCCGACAACAGCATCGAGGTGCATGCACTGCACTGCACCGATGAAGCAGAACTGGTCGCCGATATTCGTGAACGCTATGAACAGCTGCTGAAAAAGGTATTTGCGCCATGTTAAACATCGTCATCTGGCTCAGCATGGGCATGATCGGGCTGGCGTTTTGCCTGAACCTGGTGCGGTTAATCCGCGGCCCGTCGATTGCCGACCGGGTACTGGCTCTGGACACCCTGTACATCAACGGGCTGGCGGTGCTGGTGATTTTCGGTATCGCCATCGACAGCCGGGTATTTTTCGAGGCTGCACTGCTGATTGCGCTGTTCGGCTTTTTCAGCACGGTGGTCATCAGCAAATACCTGCTGCGTGGCGACGTGATCGAATAGGAGGGCGACCATGCCTGTTTACCTGCAACTGGTGGTGGCTTTTTTTCTGCTCACCGGCAGTTTTTTTGCCTTAATGGGCTCCATTGGCCTGTGGCGCTTTAATGACTTCTTTATGCGCCTGCACGGCCCGGCCAAGGCCACCACCCTGGGCGTGGGCTGTGTGCTGATTGCGTCCATGCTGTATTTCAGCTTTACCACCGGCAGCCTGCGCCTGCACGAGCTGCTGGTGACGCTGTTTCTGGTGATCAGCGCACCGGTATCGGCCTATATGCTGTCGATTGCGGCCAAGAAAGAGGCGGGCCGGGAGCGCCGCGAGCGTTACTGAACCCTGTCCGGCGACTGCTCCAGCCAGCCATCCAGCCGCCGGGCAATGCCGGTCCACAGTGGCTCCTGCATGATGCTTTTGAAATAGCCGAAATGATCGATGCGTTTTAGGCCCACGCTGGCTGGTTCAATACGCTCGAAGCTGATACCGGCGCTGCTGGTAACGTGCTTCCAGTAGTTGTCGATATTGGGCGGCGTCGAGATGCTGTCATCGGTGGCGTGGATGTTGTGGATGGGGAAATCAAACTGTTTGAAGGCGCCTTCCGGTACGGTTTTGCCGTAAAAACGCGGGTCAAAAAAGTAGTCCGGAACGGTTAGCCAGTCGCCCCATTCGCGTGCGACCGGGGTGGGCAGGTCTTCCATGATTCGTAGTTTTGAAGCGGCGACATAGCCGGTCAAAAGGTTGCTGGCCGGTACAATGCCGTAGAAGAACAGCAGCGCCTTGAGGCGATAGACGGTCGGCATGTAAGTAAAGTGGCCGGTGGAAACCGCCAGCATGATGGCGCCGCGAATGCCCTGCCAGTTGGGCATAAAGCCCAGCTGTTGCCCGCCGGTCGAGTGGCCGATGACAAACAGCGGCAAGTCGGCAAAACGCTGGTCCAGATAACGCTTGACCGCCGGCATGTCCTTGATGCCATAGTCCGAGTAGGTGATGGTGCTGTTGCGCAGTGTTCCACTGCGCGACTGGCCGCTGCCCCGGTAATCCCAGACGCAACATAAATAGCCTTGTTCGCACAGGTAGCTCAGCAGCTTCATATACACCCCGCGCTGGGCGGCGGTGCCGGCATTGAACTGGATCACCGCTTTGGGGCGGTCTGGAATCAGCAATTCGCCGGCCAGCAGGGTGCCGTCCTCGCAGGGAATCTGGATGGTTTCACGGTTCATGGTGGCTTCCTGTGGCCTGGGTAAATAAAAAGGTCAGGGTGCGGGTGATGTCGGCCAGCGGGCTGATCGACTGTTCGCTCTGGCAGAGCGCCAGCGCACCCTCGAAAGAAGCAATGGTCAGTTGTGCCAGTGCACGGGCGTTTTCGGCACTTGCGCCTTCCCGGCATAATTGTTCGGCCAGCAGATGCTGCCACTCCTGAAATGCCAGCTTTGCCTGCTCGCGCAGCCGCGAAGCCTGGCAGGCTTCGTCGGCCAGCTGTTCGGTAGCAGCTGCCAGCATGGGACAACCGGATGAGAACCCGCTGGCCTGCAACTGTTTTTCCCAGTCGGCAACAAACAGCTCCAGTCCCCGTACTGCCCCTTCGCTGGCAAGCTGCTGACGCAGCCTGTCTGAAATATGCGTGCGGGCCAGACCGAGCGCCTCGGTCAGCAGCTGTATGCGCCCTTCGGGAAAGTAGTACGACAGGGAACCGCGTGGCGTACCGCTAAAACGCACTACCTCGCGGTTGCTGGTTGCATTGATACCGCGCTGGCGAATGAGTTCGATGGTGCCTTGCAGCATGCGTAGCCGGGTTGGATTGGTCATGGCGTCTGCCTGTTTATGTCATGCGGCATAATCGACGCCTTTACACGTCCTGTCAAGGCTGCTGGAGGACGGACAGGTGTTTTACAAAAGGATCTAGGGGGGGCGTTGTAATCGCGCTCCACCAGCTGGCGCCGGGGTGGATGCAAAAACACTGTCCACTTGTCCCATGGAAACTCTAGTGCCCGCGCCAGTTCTTCGCTGTCGGTCATTACGCGGAAACTGCGTTGTGCATCCGGATTCTGGAAAGGGTCTGAGCCGGGAGCGGCGACCACGGGTAACTCTGGAGTACCGCCGGTTGCCAGAATCACAAGTGCCTCAGCTGCTTCGGCAGGCAGATGATCAACCAGCTCTCTTCGTCCGCTCTTTTAACCGCTCTGCCGGTACACCATAGGCCAACAACTGGTCGTCCGTAAGGGACGCAAACAGGGCAGGCTTGGCTGG
>CAZVDA010000008.1:22775-25090 GCA_964625365.1 uncultured Thiopseudomonas sp.
CTGCAAGTCAAAAGCGGTGGTTTTAGCCCCTTTGTTCGTCACGGCTCAAGCGTGCCAAGCTGGCGGTAAAGGTGTCGGCCATACGAAATTGCATAATGGCTCACAATCCTACTGTCAGGTCGTTGAGGTCTTCCGGCTTGGTACCACTGGCTTGCAAGACCTGGCGTATTTCTTTCGGGATCTTCGGCGCAATCCCAACATACTCAATATTCCAGTGTTGATAGCGGGGATGCGCTTGCAAAAAACGGACAGCCGATTGCTTCAGGTCGTCCATTGAACCCGGCAATCGCTCGGCATTGCGTTTACAACTGCCAAAGCGTATGCGTTGTTCATCTTCACAGATGGCCACCAGGTCGATTTCAACATAGGAGCGATCCCAGTAGCCTTGAATACGTGCGCTGAGAGGAAAATCACCCAAACCACGGCGGCTACGTTCTTCATAGAGTTGACCGGCCAAGCCCTCCAGCGCATGTCCCTCGCTGTCTGACAGGCGCTCATTAGCCAGTTTGATCATGCTGCCTGCCGGACGAAAGGCAGTAGCTGCTACTGGTTGCTGGAGAGCTGATAGCCAGGCCCGCAAAAAGTTGTCGCGAATGTAATAGCGACCGCTGCGAGCGCGGGGTTTGGACAAAATGGGCAAGCGCCGCTCGATCATACGGTAACGCTCGCTCAGAATTTTCAGATAACCGCCCACTTGTTTGGCTTCGCCCGGGCCGGAAACCTGGGTGAGCGCCGCTTCTATATCTGCATTGGTACAGCCTGGGTGGCGAGCCAAGTGTTGCAGCAGCATGTCATAGCGGCCACGCAGCTCACGCAAAAACCAATTGTCGGCTTCACCGCGCAGGGGTGACGAGCTGGAGAAAAACATACGCTCAAGGAATTCGCCCCTTTCGGCAGCCAGCACCCCTTGTTCAAAGGCATCACGATAAAACTTGGGAACGCCTTCAAACAGGTTCCATAGAAACAACAAACGCATGGGGTTGTCGTCGGTATGGGCACGCAGGATTTCCAGAATGGAGCCCACATCCAGATGTCCCAACTCCAGCTGATCGGTCGTACGGTTAAACAGTGGTGCTGTCCGGTCTTCCAACAAGGCTGTCATTTCAGCATGCAGCGAACCCAGCACGATCAGCCCGCCAGGAACATCGGCTGCCCGGGCTGCCAACTGGTCCACCTCGGCTTGCAGCAAAGAGCAGAAGTCAGACAACTGCTTGCGGTGAAAATACTGAAACTCGTCCAGCGCCACCACATACCCCTGACGGGCCAGTGTTCCTATCAGCTTGGCCAGCTCGCCCAGGCTGTTAACCCTGTGTGGCAGGCCAAAGGTTTCCAGGTAACCGTTACATGCAGCGACCACACCAGCCTGGTCTGAATCCGGGATCTGGATATAAAGTGTTTTTTCAATATCCAGACTGGCCAGTGCCTGCTGGATCAGCGAGGTTTTGCCAATTCTACGGCGACCCGAAATTTGCAGAAAAAACCAGCGCTTGCGTTGCAGAATGTCACGCAATTGCTGTTGCTCCACATGGCGGCCATAAAAGGCCCAAACCGGCTTGTCCATAGTTTCTCGCCCGCTAAGGTAAAAATTTTTACCTTAGCGATTTATTGTTGGTAACCAACTGTAAATAATGGGTTATTTCTGGTTTAAATACTTCATGCGTTTTGCTTTTACACCTTGAATACCTTCATCACCTCGTCCCCCAAGTGGTTGATGACCTTGACCGCAAAGCGGCCATTGGCAGGGACGGGAAACGGACGGGAGGTATCGCTCCCAGTGGCGTGCCGGATACCCGTAAGGCGAGTTGAGCAAATCAGCCGCGCATCCTACGCCCGTATGCGAAGCATCGTGCGCTAGTCAAGCGGCTTAACCATCTTGCGTGGATCGTCTTGGTTTTCGATGTAACGTAGCAGGGTTTCGATATTTGCCCGGCCACCCACACTGATCAGGGCGTAAGCACTGTTCCAGAAGTACGGCTTCCAGTAAAACGGAGCCAGCTCCGCAGCGAACTCTTTACGCATGTGCCGGGCTGATACGGATTTCAGGTTGCGCACCAGGTCGGACGGTTTGACTGTCGGCGGTGCTTCAAACAGCAGGTGAACATGATCGGCCTCACCGCCAAACTCCACCATTTCGCAGCGCCATTTGATCAGCAGGTCACGCATCAGGCTATCAAGCCTGTTCAGCATGGGTGCTGACAGGCATTTATGCCGATACTTCATTGACAGAACCACATGGTAATAAAGTCTGTATGCACTGTGGCTACTGGTTTTCAGGGTTGCGCTATCCATATTTATCATCCAGAATATCAATCATG
>CAZVDA010000009.1:0-24968 GCA_964625365.1 uncultured Thiopseudomonas sp.
AATCAGGGTAAAACCGCGAGATCTGTACATGGCTGGTACCTGTGGAAAAAGTGTAGCGCTTTGATGGCAGATTGGAGCTTGGGCAAAACAAACCCCGCTGGTGCGGGGTTTGTTTGTAGTCATGAATCAGCGTAGCAATTATTGTGTACAGCCTACTGGACGATATTTTTCATCAATGGATGTGGTGACACAGTTCCACGCGCCAGAAGTGTTGCGCACCAAGTTTACAGTGCCGCTACTAACTTTTGGGTTACCTTTGAGTGCGCAGTTAATGCGAGCACCAGTCGCAGTCCAGTTACCAAAAGTAATTGTGCAACGAGCTGTGTCTGCTTGCAGGCCAATCAAGTCATGAGTTACTGCACCCGATGTTTGACCAGACTGGATACGCTCCTCATACGCAGTCACACCACCACGAATGTCCGCCAGACCGGCAGTCACCTGGGACTTGGCAACGTAGTCCTGATAAGCAGGCAGCGCGATGGCAGCCAGAATACCGATGATGGCAACTACGATCATCAGTTCAATCAGGGTGAAACCTTTTTGTACATTTTTCATAGGATGTCTCTCCAAGTTATGAATGCAGGCCCGGCGGGGACAATCCCTGTTGCCGGTAAACCTGTGAGAGGTATTGCAACGGCTGTGCCAGCGTGCCGGCACGGAAAAAATCCTGTTCAAAACTGTGAACCATGCCACAGATCATATTCGCTAAAAACATAGTGATATTTGCCTGCACGCCTTGCCAGCCATGGCTTACAGGCTTTTCTGGCTTACTGGGCAGTTTTTACTGGCTCGCGGCGCTACCGCTACAGCCCTGTGCAGACAGCAGCACCCTGCCACTATGACACTTGCGCTTGTGTCACTACTGGCGGTGTGACACTGATGACCATGTCACACCTGTCACTGTGACACCCTGCTGTGTCACAGTGGCGCCTGACGCCCCTGCCCTGCCTTGCTGTAAAATGCGTTTTACATAAAAGACCGTTTTTTGCTAAACGGCTTTTACAGTACACGGCAGTGTGTGTGCTTTAGCCTGGCCATGTGCATACAATGACCCATGGTTTTTGTAGTGAGCCACGCAGGCTTTCAGGCATGGCAGACGGGTTTTGGAGAGCAAGGTGAGTAGCGAAGCGGTGATTTGTATTGATACGGCGGCCCTGATGATGGGCGTGAGCAAGCGCACGCTGTGGCGTCACCTGAGTGACGGCAAGCTGAGCCCGTTGCCGAAAAGCCCGCAGGGCAAGGTGATGGTGCGGGTGGACGAGGTGGCGGCGCGGTTGCTGGTGCCGCTGGAGGCGGATGAATACCGGCTGCTTACGGCGGCGGACGGCGGCAATGTGGATGCGCAGGCGGATTTGGCGTTGCTGCTGCTGGAGCATCACCAGCCGGAGGTTGCGCTGGTCTGGCTACAGCAGGCGGCGCAGCGCGGCCATGCCGATGCCTGTCATCTGCTGAGCAGCCTGTATGAAAAGGGCTCGGGAACGCAGCCCTGTGCCGATACGGCGCTGATCTGGCGCAGCAAGGCGGCGGCGCTGGGCCATGCCATTGCCCGCGAACAACTGGCGACGCTGCAGGGCCACGCCTGAGCACTGCGTAGCGGCCCATACGGGCCGCTGTACAGAAACGGGGCTGCCAGTGGCAGCCCCGTTGTTCGTTAGCGGGTACGGATGTGTACGCCGGCCGGGCTGGCATGGCTGGCCTGCCAGTCGGGGCGGTACATGGACTGCACCTGTGCCGGCGGCAGGCTATAACGGCCCGGCGTTACGGCGCGTACCAGATAGGCCAGTTGTACCGGCTGGCCCGGCCCGACTTCGACCGCTGCCACGTAGCGGTCATCGAGAAACGCCTGCATGGCGATGTCGGCCTCGTTCATGGCCTTGCGCAGCGGCGCAAAGGCCGCTACTTCATCCAGCAGCACGCTGCCGCCGGCCAGGTTCTGGTTTTCCAGCTCGAAGCCGGCCGGCAACAGGTCAACCACCAGCGCATCGCGCACGGTTTCGCTGGCCTGCAGTTGCAGGCGCACCAGCAGCAGGCTGCCGCTGTCCACCTGGTCGAGGCTGACCGGTGTGCCGTCGGTATTGAAAAAGCTGCGTTCTACTTTCAGTACGCGGTCGGGCTGTGGCTTGAAGCGCAGCGGGTGGCCGCGCAGGCTGAGTACCTGATACAGCGGCGTGTCGCTGCCGTTGTGCAGTTGCAGGGGCTGCTGCAGCTGCGGGCTGGCCAGGTTGAGCGCCGGGCTGGCGGCACTGAGCGGCAGGCTGTTCAGGCTGGCCTGCCAGTCTTTGCCGGTATCCAGACCCAGACCGTGCAGTGCCATGAACAGCGCGGCGTTTTCCTGGGTGGACAGCCAGCGCTGGCCGTGAACGCTATCCAGCACCTGTTGCAGGCGCTGGTCGAGTGCAGCCGGTGACAGCAGGCCGCGGGGCTGCAGGGCGTGCAGTTGCCAGGCCAGATCAGACAGTGGGCTGCCGTAGTCCTGCACCCAGAGGTTGCGGTCGCGCTGGAAACTGCTGGCACGGGCCAGCAGTTCGTTGCCGCGCACGGCATCGCCGGACTGGTGCAGGGCCAGCGCCAGGTGCACCAGCGCCAGCGGGGTTTTGGCGTCACCGGCCTTGGCATGCAGGGCGCGCAGGGCACCCAGCGGCACGGGCTGATGCGCAGACAGCACATAGGCGGCATAACTCTGGGTTGCCAGCCGGCTGTGGGCCGGGTCATCGCTGTAGCCGCTATCGATCAGGTAGCCTTCGCGGACATAGCGCAGCAGCCGCTCGCGGGCGGCGTCCAGCCGTTTGGCGGGCACGGCCAGACCACGGGTGGCAGCCTGTTGCAGGAAGTCGGTGGCCAGCACGCTGTTCCAGGGGATTTCTTCGCCTTCTGCATGCCACATGGCAAAGGAGCCGTCGGGGCGCTGCATGCCGAGCAGGTGCTCGACGCCCTGTTGCAGCAACTGCTGGCGTTGTTCGTCGCTCACCGGCTCGCCCAGCAGTTCGCTCAGGCGCGGGGCGGGCAGGTACAGCAGCGGCAGCAGGCGGCTGGAGGTTTGTTCGGAGCAGCCGTAGGGGTAGTCGTACAGGGCGCGGACAAAGGTTTCCAGTCCGGTCATGGGCTGGCTGGACAGGCTGATGCGGGCGCTGCGGCCTTCGGCGTGCAGGTCATCCAGCCAGCCGGCAGGCGTGCTCCAGTGTTCGCCCGGCTGCAGCAGGCGGGTGATGCGCCGGGACTCCATCGGCCAGGGCGAGCGGATGTCCAGCTTCCAGCTGCGCTGCAGGGCCGGCAGGGTTTCACCGGGCAGGTCGAGGCCGCTGACCTCCAGCTGTACCCTGGCCGTGCCGCTGCTGGAAGCCTGCACCGGCAGGCTCAGGCGCTGGCGTTCGCCGGCAGCCAGGGTGAGGCGGGCGGGCGGGGTGTGCAGCAGGCGCAGGGCGGTATCGCTGTGCAGTTTCAACTGCAGGGTCTGGCTGTGTTCGGTGAGGTTGTGCAGTTCCAGTGCAAGCTGGCTGGTGTCGCCAGTGGCCAGAAAGCGCGGCAAGGCCAGTTCGGCCACCAGCGGGGCGGCTACCGTGGTGAGTTGTTCGCTGCTGGCAAATTGCTGGTCGTTCCAGGCCTGGGCCATCAGGCGCAGCTGGCCGTTAAACTCGGGCAGCGGCAGCTCCAGGCTGGCCATGCCTTCGGCATCGGTGAGCAATGGCTCGCTTTGCCAGGCAATAATCTCGACGTGGCTTTTGGGCCGGCCACCGCCCTGCTCCATGGCGGCGTCGCCACCAAAGCGCAAACGCGCCAGCCCGGCATTGGCGGTGTCGATTAGCTGGCCGTAAACGTCAAGCTGGTCGATACCATAGGCCTTGCGGCCAAAGAACGCCTGATGCGGGTCGGGGGTGGTGAAGCCGGTAATGTTGAGCACGCCCACGTCGACCGCAGACAGCAGTACGCGGGCACCGGCCAGCGGGTTGCCGGCGGCATCGCGCACCTGGACCTGCACCGGCAGGTTGCGGGCGGGACGGGTGTTTTCGGCGGCCTGCAGCTCCAGTTGCAACTGGCGTTCGGTGCGGTCCAGCGGCAGGTGCAGCACGCCGACGGCACGCTTGGCGGTTTTTTCCGCACTGCGCTCGCCAGGGCGCACCACCAGCGCGGTGACGTAGAGGTCGTGACGACGCCAGTCGGCATCCAGCGGGATGCTGACATCCAGCCCCTGCTCGGGCACTTCGATGGTTTGCCACCACAGCGGGCCTTCGGCGGATTCCACCAGCAGGTAGCCGGAGCCGGCATGCGGCGCTTCTACTCGCACGCGGGCCTGTTCGCCATTGCGGTAGGCGGGTTTGTCGAGCTTGAGGCGTACCTGGTCGGGACGAACGCCGCCATCCTGGCTGCTGTCTTGCCAGCGGTAGCCGGCCCAGAAGCGTTCGCTGCTGACCAGTCCGGTGGCGGGGTCTTCAACTTCCAGCCGGTAAGAGCCCCACTGCACGGGGAAGTCCAGCTCCAGCGGCTGCCTGCCGTCGAGGCTGACCTGTTGCTGGTGTTGCGGGATGCTTTTTTCGCTGTAGCGGGAGCGCCAGCCGGTATCGCTGGAATAGCTCCAGTAATAGTCGCGGCGCTCGCGGATCAGGCGTACGATCAGGTCGCTGGCGGCGTGCAGGCTGCCGTCGCTGGCGGCCTTGACCAGACTGAAGCGCACCATGGAATCTTCATCGACATGGCCGTCGCTGTAATGGCCACGAATGCCGACCAGTTGCGCAGCGGGCCAGACGGCCTGCAACTGGCGGCGGGTAACCGGCCTGCCGCCGGACTCCATCAGGCTGACGCGGGCGACCAGCTCCAGTGGCGAGCGGGCTTCGTCCCACTCGCTGGCCAGACGCAGGCGGGCCTGGCCTTTGGCGTCGGTGATCACGGTGTCGAAGTCCAGGCTCTGGGCGGGCAGCTCTTCGGTTGCCGAACCAAACTGGTAACCCGGCAGGCTGGCCACGGCTTCACGCAGCGGACGCACAAAGACCTGGCCCTGCACTTCGCTGCCGGCAGCGGGCGCACCATACAGGAAGCGGCCATTGACGCCGATTTCCAGCGCGTCCTGCGGAGCCAGCGGGGCATCGGCACCGGTCAGTTCCAGCGCCATGCGCTCGGGCATGAAGTCTTCGACCTGTACTTCGTGACGCACCTGTTGTTTGCCCTGGCTGCCGTCGAGGTCAAAGACGAACTGCCAGCGGCCGGTGGGCGCACTGTCTGCCAGTGGCAGGCGGTACTGGTAAAAGCCGGCTTCCTGCGGCTGCCAGACAAAGTTGCGCAATTCCTGGCCGTCGGGGGTCAGCACGCTGGCCCTGACCGGCTGGGCAGGCAGGGGCTGGCCGTCGGCATCACGCAACAGGGCATTGAGCACGATGGTTTCGCCGGGGCGGTACAGGTCGCGGGGGCCGAACACAAACAGTTGCAGGGGCTGCTGGGCTGCTCCGTCCAGGTTGGTAAATTCGCTCAGGTCCAGGGCGCTGCGCTGCAGTGGCAAAAAGCTGGTTTGCTGTTTGTGGCTGGCCAGCAGCATGACGGCTTCAGCCGGCAGCGGCAGTTGCAGGTGGCCGTCGGCGGCGGTACGCGCCTTGTCGGCGCCCAGCGGGCGGCCTTTTTTGTCGAGCAGGCGGATGTCTACGCCAGACAGGCTTTTGCCGCTGGCAATGCTGAGGGCGAATACGTCCAGCCGGCTGGCCGAGCGGTGTACCGACAGGCCAATATCGCTGAGGCTGAACAGGGTGGCAGGCTGGCTGTATTGCAGGTTGCCGGCCTGGCGCATGACGGCGTAATACAGGCCCGGCTGTTGCAGGGCGGCGATATCGCGGATGGGCAGCAGGCTGCGCTGTTGTACGTTGGGGCGGCTTTGCAGGTCGAAGCGGCCGCTGTAGACCAGTTTGGCACGCGCCTGCAGCTCGTCATTGGACCAGACCGAAAAGGTGCTGCTGTCGTAGTCGGCCACAAAGGCGGGAATGGAGGCTTCGTGGATGCGGAAAAAATCCACGTCCACCTCGCCGACATTGAGCGACTGTACCGGCAGGCCGCCGGCCAGCTCGACCGGCAGCAGCGAGCCCTTGCTGGCAAAACCGAGCATGGGCTCCATGGCGCGGGTGGTCAGCCTGCTCTGGTGGTCCTGCTGCAGGCGCACGCCGGTGATGGCCTGCAGGCCGGCCTGCACCTGGATGTTGAGTTCGTGGCGGGGCGGCAGGTGGGCCAGGCGCAGCTCCATGGCATCGGCACTGAGCTGCCAGGCCGCCTCCAGCGGCTGCTGTGCGTTCAGGTCGGATACGGTGATGAAGTCGGCAAAGGTCTGGCGCTGTTCCAGCGGTACGGAAAAGCTCAGTACCAGGGTGGCCGCGCCCTCAAGCTGCTGTTCGGACACATCCAGCAGGCGCAGCGCCTGGCCCTGGAAACGGGCCGGGTCCTGTAGTTTGGCTGCCGGTGCCTTAACGGTTGCCGCAGCCGGTGCCGTGGCCGTGCTGCTGGCCGGGCCGGAGTCACAGGCGGACAGCAGGCCGCCCAGCAAAACCAGACTAAAGATGCGAAGCAGAGACAGGCGTTTCATGGGGTGACTCCTTGGCCGGACCGGATACCGGCAGAGTGTAGCCGATTGCCCGCCTGCGCCATGAGAACCGGTGCAGATTTTTTTAGCATGACTGTGCAGCCTGGCCGCCAAACCGGCTCACGGCCCTTTTCGCACGGCGGCAGGTAGCCAATAATGGGCGCAGTTTTCGGGAGGGGTGCCGTGGCCCTATTGCGTGCTGCTGTGCGTTATCTGTGTGGCCTGCTGGTGCTGGCAGCCTTGCTGTGGCTGGCCGACCGGCTTGATCCGCTGCCGGATGTGCAGGCCAGCAGTGCACAGACCATTCTGGCCCGCGACGGCACGCCGCTGTGGCGGTTTGCCGATGCCAACGGGGTGTGGCGCTATCCGGTGAGCGTGGAGCAGGTTTCACCACTGTATATAGAAGCCCTGCTGGCTTATGAGGACCGCTGGTTTTACCGGCACCCCGGCATCAATCCGCTGGCGCTGGCGCGTGCCCTGTGGCTCAACCTGAAGCACGGGCGCATTGTGTCGGGTGGCAGCACGCTGAGCATGCAGGTGGCGCGCATCATCGAGCCGCACAGCCGCACGGCACCCGGCAAGCTGCGCCAGGTGTGGCGTACGCTGCAGCTGGAGTGGCACTTTTCCAAGCGCGAAATTCTGGAGATTTACCTGCACCGTGCGCCCTTTGGCGGCACGCTGGAAGGGGTGGCCGCTGCCAGCTGGGCTTATCTGGGCAAGTCACCCGCCAGCCTGACGGCTGCCGAGGCGGCGCTGCTGGCGGTGTTGCCGCAGGCTCCCAGCCGCCTGCGTCCGGACCGCTACCCGCAGCGAGCACAGGCGGCCCGCGACAAGCTGCTGGAGCGCGTGCGCCAGCAAAGCCTGTGGCCGCAGCAGGTGCTGGACGAGGCGCAGGAAGAAAGCATCTGGCTGGCCGCCCGCCGCGAACCGGCGCTGGCCCCGCTGCTGGCCCGCCGCTTGCGACAGGGCCATGGCAGCCTGATCCAGAGCACGCTGGACGCGGCGTTGCAGCAACGCCTGGAAGACCTGCTGCTGGGCTGGAAAAACCGCCTGCCGCCCCGGGTATCGGCGGCCATTCTGGTCGCCGACAGCCGCAGCCTTGAGGTGCTGGCCTATCTGGGTTCGGCAGACTTGCACGACGCGCAGCGCGCCGGCCATGTGGACATGGTGCAGGCCGTCCGCTCTCCGGGTTCGACGCTCAAGCCGCTGCTGTATGGTCTGGCGCTGGAGGACGGGCTGATTCACTCCGGCTCGCTGTTGCAGGATGTGCCGCGCCATCACGCCAGCTATCAGCCCGGCAACTTTGCCCGTGGTTTTTCAGGGCCGGTGGCCGCCAGCGAGGCACTCATTAATTCACTCAATCTGCCGGCGGTGCAGCTACTGGAGCATTACGGCGCCAGACGCTTTCATGCGCGGCTGGCACAGGCCGGCATCCGCCTGCAGTATCCGGGCGACGGCCTGCCCAGCCTGGCACTGATTCTGGGCGGCACCGGCACCCGTCTGGAACATCTGGTCAGCGCCTATGCCGCGCTGGACCGTGACGGCACCAGTGGCCCGCTGCGCTTGCACCGGGATGCGCCGCTGTCGGTGCGCCCGCTGCTCAGCCCCGGCGCTGCCTGGATTGTGCAGCGGATTCTGACCGGCCAGCAGCACCCGAACAGCCAGGAGCAGCAACGGCGCAGCGGTTTTGCCTGGAAAACCGGCACCAGCCACGGCCACCGCGATGCGCTGGCCATAGGTACCGGGCGCGGGCTGGTGATCGGGGTCTGGGTAGGACGGCCCGACGGCACGCCGGTGCCGGGCCAGTATGGACAGGTGAGTGCTACGCCGTTGCTGTTGCAGGCGTTTGACCTGCTGGCCCGCCAGCCCGGACGCCTGCAGCCGCCCATGCCGCAACCAGCGGAGGTGGGCGTGGCCGCCATTTGCTGGCCGGGCGGGCAGCCGTTGCCGCCGGGCGACAGCAATTGCCGCAGGACGCGCGTGGTGTGGACGCTGGACAACCTGCTGCCGCCCACCCTGCCGCTGGCGGGGCTGCCGCAAACCCTGTGGCAGCCGGTGTGGCTGGATGAGCACGGCCAACGGGTGGCTGCCCACTGCACGCCGGCCCCGGCGATCAGTCTGGCACTGTGGCCGGTGGGGCTGGAGCCGTGGCTGCCGGCAGCTGAACGGCGGACACGGCGGCTGCCTGCGGCCAGCGAACACTGCCCGCCACCGCCCCTGCCCGGTGGCGAGCTGCACATTCTGGGCGCGGGTAGCGGTGACCGCCTGCACCTGCCGCCGGGCCAAAGTGGCCAGGCGCTGGAGCTGGAGTTTTCCGCACAGGGCAGCAACGGCGAGCTCTGGTGGTTTTTGAATGGCCGCCCGCTGGCCCGCACGGCGGGAGACGAGCCCCTGCGCCACCGCTTTGAACAGCCCGGCCCGCAACAACTGAGCCTGCTGGACGGCAGCGGCCAGACCGCCCTGCTGGAGTTCGAGCTGGCCGCACCCCAGTGACGGCTACACCACTACCAGATCCTGCTGCCGTTGCGTGCAGGCCCGTGTTTATATGCTCAGTTGCAGCACCTGCCGGCAGATATCGGGGGTAATTTCGCCCTGCTCGCCCAGGGCAGTCATGCCGTTGGCCTGCAACTGCTGCAAAACCGGCTCGATGCAGCCGGCATCCAGTCCGTAATCGGCCAGGCGGGTGGCCACGCCAACCCGCTCGAAAAAGGCACGGGTGCTGGCAATGGCAGCGTCCATGCGCTCATCGTCGCTGCCCTCGCGCAGGTTCCAGACCCGCTCGGCATATTGCAAGAGCTTGGCCTTTTTCGCATCGCGGCGCACCTGCAGCATGGATGGCAGCACCACGGCCAGCGTCTGGGCGTGGTCCAGCCCGTACAGGGCGGTCAGCTCATGGCCCAGCAGGTGGGTGGACCAGTCCTGCGGCACGCCGGCACCAATCAGGCCGTTGAGGGCCAGACTCGCCACCCACATCAGATTGGCGCGTACTTCTTCGTTATCGGTTTCCTGTACGGCCTGTTCGCCGATTTCGATCAGGGTTTGCAGCAATCCCTCGGCAAAGCGGTCCTGCAGGGGGCTGCCGGACGGAACGGTCAGGTATTGTTCGATAACGTGAACAAAGGCATCCACCACGCCGTTGCCAACCTGGCGCGGCGGCAGGCTGAAAGTTTTGCTCGGGTCCAGAATGGAAAACTGCGGAAACACGCAGTCGCTGTGCATGGGCAGCTTGGTTTTGGTGGCTGCGCGGGTTACCACCGCGCCATTGTTCATTTCCGAGCCGGTGGCCGGCAGGGTGAGCACCGATGCCAGCGGCAGGGCCTGTGTCACATTGGTGCCGCCATTGAGCAGGATATCCCAGGGGTCACCGGGGAAATTCACCGCTGCGGCAACAAACTTGGTGCCGTCAATCACCGAACCGCCGCCCACCGCCAGCAAAAAATCCAGGTTGTCGCGGCGGATCAGCTCGACCGCCTGCATCAGGGTTTCGTAGGCGGGGTTGGGTTCGATGCCGGAAAAATACTGCACATGGCGCTGGCCCAGCGCCTGGCGCACTTCGTCCAGCGTGCCGTTGCGCTCGATACTGCCGCCGCCATACAGCACCAGTACCCGGGCCTGATGGCTGATGTGGCTGTCCAGCTCGGCAATGCGGCCCTTGCCAAGGATGATACGGGTAGGGTTGTAGAAATCGAGACTCAGCATAAACACCTCTGGAAACACAAAAACAAGGCAGCCGGTTAATCCGGCAGTCCACCTGCCAGCAACGGCACAATCACGCCCGCCGGCCCCTGCAGGCTGTATTCGCGGGCATGGCGCACGGGCACCGGCTCGGGATTGACGTGAATGACTGTCGCACCGGCACGACTGGCCATGGTAGGGATAAGCGCCGCAGGATGCACTACGCCTGAAGTACCTATCGAAAGCAGGCAGTCGCAGGATTCGGCAGCGGCAAAAGCCGCCGACAGCGCGGTTTCGGGCAGGCTTTCGCCAAACCAGACAACACCCGGGCGCACGGGGCCACCGCAGCCGGTGCAGCGTGGCGGCTCGACGGCCTGCTCATGATCCAGCTGCGGCGGCGCATCAAACGCATGGGGGCGGGCGCAATCAAAACAGCGCGGAGCAAAAATACTGCCATGCAGGTGCAATACGGCGCGGCTGCCGGCCCGCTCGTGCAGGTCATCAACGTTCTGGGTGATAACCGTGACGCTGGGCAACCCGCGCTGCAGACGTGCAATGGCGTGGTGCGCCGCGTTGGGCTGCACCTTCAGCAACAACTGCCGGCGCCACTCGTACCAGCCCCAGACCAGTGCCGGATCACGCATAAAAGCATCCGGCGTGGCCAGTTGCGCGGGGTCAAACCTGGCCCACAGGCCGGTCAGGGCATCGCGGAAGGTATGTACGCCACTTTCGGCAGATACGCCCGCACCGGTGAAAATCACCAGATGACGGGCCTGTTGTACGGCATCCATAACGGGCTGCGGGATATCGGCTTGCATAAGTCCTCTCCTTTTATTGCCTGCATGTCCAGAACAGGCAGGCATTTGTCGGTATTTTGAAGCGGTAATTCTGGTCTTTCACCGCCTGTGCCTGCAGAATAGCCATCTTTGGTGACCGGCGCTGCAGCAGACAGCCTGTACAGCGTTGCGGATTCAGCCCGTCCGCTTCGCCTGCCGTAATCCGTTTGTGCTTTCTTTTTTTGCGTAGTCTATGTTGTCTTTCCCGCGTTACCCGTCACTTCAGCTTGCCTGCCTGACCCTGTTTTTGCTGTTATCCGGCTGCGCCGGTGTCAAAAGCGTTAGCGTCAGCACCGGCGATTACATGTCACAGCGCCGTGGCGACATTCTCACCACCGGCCAGCTGAGTCCGGCCAGCCATGCGGCCCTGCAGGTACTGGGGCTGGATGCTGCCGGTTGCCGCAAGCAGATCGTGCCCTGTCACCAGCAGCTAACGGCCAGTAACGGGCTGGATGCCGAGCAACGCACCGCCACCCTCGCCGAGCTGTGGTTGCAGCAGGCCATCCGCGGCCAGCACGCCGACGAGCGCCCTCACAGCGACGAAGACAGCCTGCACGCCTGGCTGCAGGCCGCCCGCCACGCCTACGCCTACCTGTTCTTTACCGAGCGCACGGCCAGCGAACGTGCACTGGAAGACCGCCAGACCCAGGTGCGTGACTACTATAACTACGCAGTACAACAGGCAGTAACCCGGCTGTTTGACGACAACGAATCGCTGCACGACAACCTGGGCCGGCATGGCAGTTTCAGCACCCGCAGCGGCGACTGGCTGATCAGCGGCAAGCTGAGCAACCTGCGCCTGTCACGCGAACAGCAGCTCCCGCAGCAGCTGATACCGGCTGCCTCGCTGACCTTCAAGGGCCTGCGCAACCAGTACCGCCGCGACGGTATCGGCGCAGAGCTGGTAGCCGTTATGGCCAGGCGGGTGGTGACCCGTGCCAGCAGCGAGCAGGCATTCAGCGAAAGCCCC
Source organism: uncultured Thiopseudomonas sp. (assembly GCA_964625365.1). GTDB lineage: Bacteria > Pseudomonadota > Gammaproteobacteria > Pseudomonadales > Pseudomonadaceae > Thiopseudomonas. The sequence goes on from CAZVDA010000009.1 coordinate 12,032, forward strand.
TTTCCTGCCCTGACCCTGGTCCTGCGCTTTCCCGGCGACAGCCTGGACGAGGTACTGGCCACCCAAAGCGTCAAACTAATGGGCTTTGATCCCTACCGCCAGGACCATGTGACCCTGGCCGGCCAGTACGCACCGCTGGCGGCCAATTTCACCTCGGGCTACGGACTGTGGCTGGCCCGCTCCGGTTTTGCCAGCCAGTCGCTGCAGACCCTGATCGGGCGCGGCGAAGTGCTGGAAAGGCCCCATGTCTACCTGATGCAGCCTTACGACCCCCGCCGACGCATTCTGGTCTTGCTGCACGGCCTGGCCAGCAGCCCGGAAGCCTGGATCAACGTAGCCAACGAGATCATGGGCGACGAAACCCTGCGCCAGAATTACCAGATCTGGCAGGTGTACTACCCCACCAGCGCGCCCATTGCAGTCAACCATGTGATGATCCGCGAAGCACTGCAGGAAACCCTTGCGACCCTTGACCCCCATGGCCGTCATGCCGCCACCCACGATCTGGTCCTGATCGGACACAGCATGGGCGGTGTGCTGGCCCGGCTGATGGTGTCCGACTCGGGCAACCAGCTGTGGAAGGACGTGGTAGAACGCTATCAGCTCAGCGGCAAACGCAAATCTGAAGCACGCAAGGCACTTAAAAACTACGCCTGGTTCCAGCCGGTACCCCAGGTACGCCGCGCCATTTTTATTGCCGCACCGCACCGCGGCACCCCCGTGGCCGAGTACCGGCTGGCACGCTGGACAGCCAGCCTGATCAAGTTGCCGTTTTCCATGCTGGGCCGCATGAGTGAAATCGCCCTGCTGCTGGTAGACCCGTCATCGGCCAGCGCCTCGTCGGTGACCCGCGGCTTTAACAGCATCGACAACCTGAGCGACCAGGACCCCTTTATCCGCGCCTCCTCCAGGCTGCCGATTGCCGAAGGGCTGCCCTATCATTCGATCATCGGCCACGACAAACCCAAAATACCCCTGCCCGAGTCCAGCGACGGTGTCGTCCCCTACCGCAGCGCCCATCTGGACGGAGCATTGTCGGAAAAAGTGGTGCACTCGTGGCATAGCGTGCAGGAAACGCCAGAAGCCATCCTTGAGGTCCGCCGCATCCTGCACGAGCATCTGCAACCCGCAGCCTACGCCGTGGAGCAACACTGATGCCCCGCCTGCTTGTCCGTCTGCTGCCCTGGCTGATTATTGTACCGGCATCGGTGTGGGGGTTTCTGGCCCTGCATTACCAGTTGTCGTTTACCCGCACGCAGAACCTGTTCATCCTGCTGACCTGGGCCGGGCTAACCGGCTATGTGCTGTACCTGTACTGGCAAGGCAGCTGGAAGCTGGGCACGCTGCTGTACCTGATCATGCATGGCGAGCTGCTGCTCTGGTGGCAACCCATCGAGCCAAGCCACGAGCGGGTCTGGGCCGACGAGGTAGCACGGCTCACCACGGGCGAGGTCAACGGTAACCGCGTCGTGCTGCGCAATGTGCGCAACTTTAACTGGCAAAGTGAAAGCCGGTACGAGGTCCGCTGGGAGGAGCGCGAATACAACCTGCAGCGCCTGCGCTCGGTGGACATGATCAGCTCGCACTGGGGCATGGACAGCATTGCCCACATTCTGGTGTCGTTCGGCTTTGATGACGGCCAGTTCGTCACATTTAGCGTAGAGATCCGCAAGGAGCTGGGCGAACACTACTCGGCGCTGGGCGGTTTTTTCAAGAAATACGAGCTCAGCATAGTGGCCAGCGACGAGCGGGACGCCATCGCCGTGCGTCCCAATGTGCGCGGCGAGGATACCTACCTGTACCGCATCGCCATGCCTGCCCACCTGCGCCGCGCCCTGTTTCTGTCCTACGTGGAGCAGGCCAATGCGCTGGCCGTCACGCCACGCTTTTACAACACCCTGACCGTCAACTGCACCACGCTGGTGTACAGCATGCTGCGCCAGACCGGTGAAATGTTTCCGCTGGACCCGCGCCTGCTGCTGACCGGCTACCTGCCGTCCTACATCCAGGCACAGGACGGCCTGATGACGGGTTTTAGCCTGCAACAGTTGCGCGAGCTTGGCCACATCAACGCCCGTTCGCAAGCCGCTGCCGGCCAGCCCGACTATTCAAAACGCATCCGCCAGGGCGTGCCGGGCTGGCTGCATGAGCTGCAACCGCAGGGTTTGCCGTTTTAACGCCGGGCACTCACCCCATTTGCAGATCATTGCGCCATAAAGGATAATCGGCGGCTGGTTTCCACCCTTACTCAGGCCCTCTTTCATCATGCACAGCGTAGAAAAAATCGGCGGCACCTCCATGAGCAGCTTTGCGGATGTGCTCAACAACATCTTTCTGTCCGAGCACCCCGAGAACGGCGTTTACCAGCGTATTTTTGTGGTCAGCGCCTACAGCGGTTTTACCAACCAGCTGCTTGAGCACAAAAAAACCAGTGAGCCCGGCGTATACCAGCGGTTTGCCGAGGCCAGCAGCGATGAAGCCTGGCAACAGGCGCTGGAAGCCGTGCGCACCGCCATGCTGGCCAAGAACGAAGAGATTTTTGCCGACAACAGCCACGCCCTGCAGCAGGCCAACCAGTTTATCAGCGGCCGTATTGACGATTGTGCCCAGGTCATGCGCAGCCTGCAGCAACTGTGCAACTACGGCCACTTCCAGCTGGCCGAGCACCTGATGAAAGTCCGCGAAATGCTGGCTTCGCTCGGCGAAGCGCACAGCGCCTTCAACACCGCGCTGGCCCTCAAGCTGCGCGGCATCAACGCACGCTTTGTCGACCTGACCGGCTGGCAGCAAAGCGAAGCACCCATGACGTTCAAGGACACCATCGCCCACCACTTCAAGGATATCGACTTTGCCAGCGAACTGGTCATCGCCCCCGGTTACACCCACTGCAGCGAAGGGCTGATGAACACTTTCGACCGTGGCTACACCGAGATTACCTTTGCCCAGATTGCTGCCACCACCGGCGCCAAAGAGGCGATTATCCACAAGGAATTCCACCTCAGCACCGCCGACCCCAATCTGGTGGGTCAGGACAAGGTCGTCACCATCGGCATGACCAACTACGACGTGGCCGACCAGCTATCCAATCTGGGCATGGAGGCCATCCACCCGCGTGCCGGCCGCACACTGCGCCGCGCCGGTGTCGAGCTGCGCATCAAAAACGCCTTTGAGCCCGAGCACGCAGGCACGCTGATTTGCCAGACGTACTACAGTGAAACACCGCGTGTTGAGATCATTGCGGGGCGCAAGGACGTATTCGGCATCGAGGTGTTCGACCAGGAAATGCTCGGCGATCCCGACTATGACACCGATATCAGCACCATCATCAAGCAGCTGCGTATTTACGTGGTAAACAAGTCACGCGATGCCAACAGCATCACCTACTTCTGCTCCGGCTCGCGCAAAATCATCAACCGTGCTGCCCGCCTGATCGAGGAGCGTTACGAAAAAGCCGAGGTCACGGTACACAACGTGGCAATTGTTTCGGCCATCGGCTCCAACATGAAGGTCAAGGGCATTCTGGCCCGTACCGCTACTGCGCTGGCCGATGCAGGCATCAACGTGCAGGCGCTACAACAAACCATGCGCCAGGTAGAAGTGCAGATTGTGGTGCAGGAAAGCGACTACGACAACGCGATCATTGCCCTGCACCGCGCCCTGATCGAGCCGGAAAACTACAACGGCGTGATTAACCAGCCCGCATAGTCACGACTGGCGCAGGCCGGCCGTTTCAGACACCTGCAGCGGCCAGCCATGCGACAAAGGGCGCACTGGAAATATATAGGATTTATATATATTGTATGCTCTCCACATTCAAGGAGAACACCCATGAAAAAATCCCTTCTTGCCCTGTCTCTGGGCCTCGGCCTGCTGGCCGGCACTGCACATGCTGACGAAAAAGCCACCCAGAACGTAAGCATTGTGGTCAGCTCGGCCAGCACCATGAGCCAGGGTATGGCAATGGCACTGGCCAACCAGATGCAGGAGCAAGGCGCCCAGGTTGACATTCTGCTGTGCGATGCTGCCGGTGATCTGGCCCTGAAAGACGCCGGTGGCGAAGCGCTCAAGCCCATGGGTGCTACCCCGGCCAAAATGCTGGATGCCGCCCTGGCCAAGGGTGCTACCGCGTCGGTATGCGGCCTGTACCTGCCCAACAGCGGCCACAGCGCTGACGACCTGCGCACCGGCATCACCGCTGCCAAGCCCGCCGACATGGCGGCGCGCATGCTGGAGCCTGGCCGCAAGGTTATCGGCTTCTGACGACAAGCCTGCACACGCGCTATCAAGGACGGTGGCGCACAGCGGGCGCAGTGCCTTAAATGTCCTGCCCGGTCCAGACAGGATCCACAGCTGCCGCCTGCCGCCCGCTTTCGGACTGAAGATAAGCCAGCCATTTATCCATGGGCAACGCCGCTGACCACAGATAACCCTACCCTTCAGCACAACCCAGCTGCTGCAGCCGCCGCAAACAGCGCTCGTTTTCCACCCCTTCGGCAACAACTCTGAAACCAAGGCTATCGGCAATGTGCAACATGGCCTGCACCAAGCTGGTGTCCGCGCTTTCCCCGGACAACGGCAAAATGAACGACTTGTCAATTTTCAGCCGCTGCGCACAGAAACGGTTGAGGTAGCTGATGTTGGAATAGCCGGTACCGAAGTCGTCAATAGCCAGACTCACGCCAAGCTGGCTGATGCAGTCCAGCTGCTGGCGAATATCAATACCATCATCAATCAACAGCGACTCGGTCAGCTCCAGTTCAAGGCTGGTAGCCGGCAGGCCGGTGTCCCGCAACAGATTACGCACATGGCTGGGCAGCTGGCTGCCGCGAAATTGCACCGGCGATACGTTGACTGATACGCCGACATCCGTAAAACCTTGCTGCTGCCAGGCAGCACAGTCGCGGATGGCCTGTTCGGTCACCCAGCGGCCCAGCGGGCTGATCAGTCCGCTGCTTTCAGCCAGCGGTATGAAAACTTCGGGCGATATAAAGCTGCCATCGGCCTGCGGCCAGCGCAACAACGCTTCTGCTCCCAGCACCCGGCCGCTGGCCAGACACACCTTGGGCTGATACCAGAGCTGGAACTCGTTGTTGTCCAGTGTGCTCTGGATGCGCTTAAGCATCAGGAATTTGTCGATACTGGCCCGGCCCAGCGCCTCGTGGTAAACACAGTAAGCATCCCGGCCCCGCTGCTTGGCTTCATGCATGGCCATATCAGCCAGGCGGCTGATCTCGGCAAAACTGGAAGCATGCAGGGGCGCAATGGCAACACCCACCGATGCCGTACTGACCAGGGTGTTCTGCATGATCTGCATGGGTTCGCGAATGATCTCCAGCAACTGCAGGGAGCGCCCCTGCAGTATGCTTTGCCATTGTTCCTGGTCAGCCGGCAACTTGGTCCGGATGAGCAAAAATTCATCGCCGCCAAAGCGGTACAACAACTCGTTGGGCGCCAGGGCCTCAAGCAGGCGGCGCGACAATTCCATCAAAAGCAAATCGCCGGTGGCGTGGCCCAGCGAGTCATTAACCGGCTTGAAGTTGTCCAGATCAATAAAGAATACCGCCAGATTACAGCCTTCCCTGCGGGCCTCATCCATCATAAGCGCAAAGCGTTTCTCGGCATCACGCCGGTTGTAGAGCCCTGTGAGCTGGTCACGCCGCGTCAGCTCGGTAATGGTTGCTTCCCGCTCGCGTGACTGCCGGTTTTCCCGGTTAAGGCTGGCCATCAGCCGGTGCATATCCTTGACCAGAACAAATACGCTGAACCCGGTCAGCAGAAAGATGATGTTGACGAACAGAATATGGGCGTAGGTAATGTCTGGCAGCACAATGTTGAAGTGCCCCTGCACAGTCAGCACGGCCAGCAGGGTGCAATAGCAGACAATGGCCAGCAGGATACCGGCAAAAATGTAGGCGTTGCCCAGAATGACGGCAAATATCAGCAGGCCGGGATAGCCCAGCATCGCCATGTCGTGGATACCGCCGGATGCCCATACCAGGCACGACAACATGACAAACAAATTGAACAACAGGATGCCGGCAGATAGCCGGATCTGTCCGCGCCGCGCCAGCCAGCCGGACAACAGCATGCCAATAAGGCCGGCGGCAAGAATGCTGCGTGTGGCACCGTCGGCCAGCAGCGCCGCCAGCGACAGGCCGGCAAAGGTGACTGCGGAGATCTGCATCAGGCGCTGGGCGCGCTTGGCAGCCAGACCCTCGAAAACATCCAGGGCCCGGGTCAGGGATGAAGAAGTCAAGGCACGCCTCCATTGACCGGAATATGCCCATTCTAGGACAGGCGGTGCAAGCCGACTATCCGACCGAAGTCTCTGCCGTAAACGGGCAGAAACTTCAGTCTTGCAGGTTAAAAGCCCAACTGGACCCCGCCGCCTTCATGCAGCTGGTAATTGGCCTCACGACCTTCGCTATAGCCGGCAACACCCCCCAGTGAACGACAAACGTTGCCCTTGACCACCGAACCCTCGGTAACTTTGGCATAGGACAGTTTGTTGGTGGCGCGCACAACTTCGATGGCACCGGTGCGTGTTTCAACGCGACCGGTGTTTTCCTTGGTATAGCTGTCGCGGATCATGGCGCCTTCGCTGAAGCACTCGTAAGTGGCTCCAGTCACCAGCTCCTGGCTGAACACCAGCTCGTCGCCCACTACATCGGCAATGCGCAGCGGATAGATGGCTTCCAGCACCTGGTTGGTAATCTGGTTGACCACGCGATCCAGACCGGCATGCACATTGCTCATGCTGCCATCCTTGAGATCGGCATCCACGGTCAGGGTGTTGGAGTACTTGACCTGGCGGGTTGCGAACAGGATAACCTGATAATCAATCGACAACTGCGCCTTGACCTTTTCCCGACCGGTCAGGTTGCTGGTACGCGAACTGGCATCGGCCGAGGTAACGGTATACACGAACATATAGTCGGTGCCCAGGCCATTGCCCAGCTTGTAGATTTCATCACTTTGCGCGTTGCCGCTCTGGATGAACGCCTTTTCCATGGCATACAGGCTGCCATGCTGGCGGTCGAGCACGTTGAACTTGCGGCTTTGCACAAAACCGTTGATGAACTTCTGACGCAGCGTCTTGTTCAGCTCGTAATAGTCGCCACGGCCCAGCACCGTGATGCTGCGCCGGCTGTCGGCACTCAGGCCCGGCGCCTGATAGCGCTTGGTGGTTTTCGAGTTGCGAATGGTCACGCTGGCATGGTAACGACCATCGGCATCCTGGGTGACGCTGTTGATATCGTAGGAGTCTACACGGCCATTGGTGGCCCTGGAGATGTCTTCACGATAAATGTCGGTCAGCTGCGTGCCCTCACTGGAGGTGGTGGCCATGGCAATGCTGCTGGACTTGATCGAGTTGATTTTGACACCCTGGATTTTGGACAGGGCTTCAATCACTGCCCGGTTGACTGCTTCCTCGCGGGTAATACCGACGCCTTCCCCATGACTGGTCTGGGTACTGGTTTCGGTAATCACCCTGGCCTGCGCGGTAAACGGCAGGCCGAGGATGCAGATCAGGCACAGTATGAGTCTGATCATCATGTGTTTCCTATTAGAAGTCGTCCATGTCGTTCACAACGCGGCTCTTGGTGCTAACGCTTTTCGCGGGGCCCTGGCTGGCAGCCGGCTTGGCTGCAGCAGGCTTGACCGGATCGACCATGCGGTTAGTGTTGAGCACGTTGTCGTGGGAGTAAAAACGCACCACGCCCACATACTGCACACCGTTGTCATCCTTGGCTGACCAGCGCTTGAGGGTACGCAGACCGCGCAAGTTCATGTCGGAGCGGGCAAACACTTCCTTGCTGGTGATGTCGATGATTTCAGACGCTGTTTTTTCGCTGGTGCGGGCATCGCCGCTTTGCATCACTTCAGTAATGCTGCGCTCGATCTGCTTGCCCGTTTCCGCGCTGCGCTTGAAGTCAATCGAGCGGTTGATGAAGTCGGCGACCGCCGAATCAGCACGTGCCATGGCCTGCTCGCTGGCGGCTTCGCGCTTGCGGTTGTTAATGTAGCCATCGCTCTCGGGCAGATAGCTCCACTGGCCATAGCTGATGATGACTGGCGCTCCGTCCTGGTTGTAAATCAGGCGAATGCCGTGTTCACCCAAAAAGCCCTTGTTATCGGTTGGCAGCACGCTCTGAAGTTCACGCCCCTTGCCTTTGACCAGCGAGGCACGCTTGTGACGCATGTCGGTAGCAATCTGTTTGGTCTTGTCCGACATAACGGCAATCACGCCTACCTCGTAGTTGCTGGAACCGTCTGCCTTGGTAATGCTGGTCTGTACCGGCACCAGTCCCTGCATGTTGCCAAAGGCACGGGTGGTGGTTTCCTGCACAAAACTGTCTGCCAGCAACACCTTCTTGCGCTCTTCGGTCAGGCTCTCGATATCAGTGACACCCAGCTCGGCCAGCGCGCTGTCCAGCTTGGCACCGGCCAGCTGGGTAATTTTTTCGAATACCTGGGCCATCTTGCTGCCAGCTGGCAATTTTTCAAACTCGCGCGCGTTGGTGGAATCATCACTGAACAGCTTTTGGTGAGTGATATTACTCTGGCGGCCAAAGGCTTCGCGGACAAATTCGGCTTGCATGTTAAGCATGGCTTCGTCAAACGCTATGTTCAGAGCCTTGGCGAATGCAGGATCGGTCTCGGACATTGCTACTGTGGCACGCCCCGTAAAAAACACCCTGCCGTTATTGTCCTCGCCATAGGCAATGTTGTGTTGCCCGGCGTATTCGTCAAAGAAATCATCCAGCGACTGCGGGGTGATGTCCTTGGTGCTGGCATCGGACAGGCTGTTTTGCTCGTCGATGTCGGCCTGCGCTACTTCGTTGCTGGAAGCCGCTTCACGGGAGGTTTCCACGCTGGCGGATGCAGGGGCTTCCTGCTCGCCGACTTCAGCTGCGCTGATCTGCGCGGCCAGCAAACAGGTCGCGAAAGTTGTGACTAGCTTTTTCATGTGATTCCCTTACCAGCTAACGGATTTGGCTGAACCGACCTTGTCGATGGTCTGCTCGTCTTCCCAGTACACCAGACCGCTGTTCAGGTCGGTGACGCGCAGCAGGAAGAAGTACTCAACCTGTACCTTGCCGTTGCTCAGCTTGACGTTGTCCTGGCGAATTTTTCCGGCCAGCGAGAAGTCGGGAGCCACCAGGGTGCCCTGCTTGGCAATGGTTTTCTGGTTGAATTCGGCATTGTCACGCAGCTCGCGCACGTCTTCGCTCATGCTGTCCAGCGCACCACCGGCGGCCACGGCAGAGGTCAGAACAAACTTGCCGGAACGACGCAGCGCCGAGGTGATCTTGGCGGTCAGCTTCTCGGTGTCGATACGCTGCGGGGTGTCGTTGACCACACGACCAATGGCGACCACCTTGCGCTGGCCGGGAGCAATGCTGACAAAGGCAGGATCGCTGAGCATGCTCTGGATCATGGTTTCTGCCGCGTTTTCAAAGTCTTCGCGGTCCAGTCCCAGGGACAGGGCATTGCCTTTTTTGACCTGTGCGGCAGAGCCGTCGGTGTAGCTCGTCTGTGCACAGCCGGTCAGGGCCAGGGTTGCGGCCAGCATGGCGGACGCCAGTAGGGATGTTTTCATCGATGTCGCTCCTTGTGGGTTACTTGATGTAAATCTTGACTTCGCGGGCACGTTTGTCGCCTGCCAGTTTGTGCATTACGTATTCTTCGTTGCGCGTCAGGCGCAGGGCACGGTAACGCTCGTCAATCGGGTTACGCAGGGCAAATCCGTCTTCACCCAGCCATTCAATCTTGTAGTTGATGGTGCGCGAGGTGCTACTCTGGAACACGATCTGCACTTCAAGCAGGCCGTTATCGTTGGTTTTATAACGGATATTCTGCACGTACTTGGGATAGGTGGAGGTTTCGGTTACACCGTCCTGGCGGATATGGGTGGCCGTCGGCGCTGCACAGCCGGCCAGCAATGCGGCCATGGCAGCCGCCGTCATCAGAGTTTTCAGTTTCATGGTTTCACCGCTCAATGACACTGATCTGTGTCGGATAGTAAGGGGCATAGGAACGTACTACCACCAGCACGTTTTTGCTCTTGCTGACGGATTGCTTAAGTAGCTCTTCACCGTTGGGTGCGTGAATATCCAGCTTGCCGTTGTTTTCCAGCATCAGCACCGATGCCGATTTGGGCAGGCCGCGCCAGCTACGGGTGTCGGCCTGGGTGGCAACTGCGGTCAGCGCACTGCTCGCCAGCGCCAGCAGGCCGCCGGTGGAGTCGTTTTTGGCAACGACAGCGTTGATTGCAGTTTTAACAATGGTGGAAGCCACAGCCTTGGTAATCACGCCCGGCAGTTCCAGCTTGAATTCGGTCGCCACCACGCTGTCAAAATCGACCACCCGGCTGGTAGAGGTTTTATTGACTTCGATATGGCCAAACGAGGCTTCACGCTTTTTCAGGGTCGGCATGGCAAAGGTACTGGCAATCAGATTACCGTCAACCGGCAGAGGAATGGTAAACCGGAACTCCTCCTTGATAGTGCCAAAGCCGTCCTCGTAAGCGACAAAAATGTAGTTTTTGGCTTTTTTGCTGGTCAGACTGCGGGCACGCTGCTCAAACAGTTTGTACTGCTTTTGCAGTTGCGGATCCTTGGGGTTGATGGTCGCCACTTCGCGCAGCAGATCGCTGGCCTTGCCGTAGTCCTTGTCCATGTAGAAGAACACCGAGGCCAGATAGGTGGCGTAGGGGTTAACGAAGTCCTTGGTGGTCTCAAACTCGCGAAACAGATCATCATACTTGCCCATGATGTCGTCGGTGCTTTTGTTGAAACCTTCTTCTCCCGCGACCTTTTTAGACTTGTCCAGATCCTGGCGGTTTTTCTCGATCTGTTTGGCAAAGTAGTCTTTGGCCTTGTCCTGGCGCATCAGGGCGCGGTTGAACTCGACACGGGCATTCTCGAAGTCATTCAGGCTCATGTAGTTGAGCCCCTTATAGGCATTGACCATGATGCGCTCGTACAGCGTGCCGCCATAGTCAAACACATTGTCGTTGACCAGGGTACTGGCGACAGTGCGTGCACCCTTGCTGGCCAGGTTTTCCAAATCGACATCGTTTTTGTAGGCCTCTTCGGCGGCATCAAAGAACGTGTTGCTCTTGCCGTATTCGCCGCAGCCGCGCGCAACCAGACCAGCGTTGATACCGGTATAGATTACGTCGTTGTTTTTCTGGATTTTACTTTCGTTCTGGCCAAAAAACTCGTCCGAACAGAACTTGTTGACCAGGGCGTTTTCAAAGTCCCTGTCTTTTTGCGCATGGGGCGCACAGCCAGCCAGTGCTGTTGCCAGCGCGACGGTCAATACCAGTTTCTTCATCTGGGGTTCCTTTTTCAACGCGCATGAGGCTTGAGCTTGCCAGGGCACTGCGCATACCTGCACACACGTCCGGATAACATCCGGAGTTATTCGTAAAATGAAACAGCCAAAGCTGTTGCCACAAGGCAGCAACTAACCAATGAACAGGCAAAAATGGTATCGGTCACAAAACGCGTCCAAAATGCGCGGGAGCAAAGTCCTGTGCTGTATTCCTGCCGCCACGGGCTGTGCCGCCCGGTACAAATCCTTTTCTGACAGTGCAGCGCGGGTAGTATTACCCGCGCCCGGGGAAAGGATGTCATTCAAATGCAGTGCCGGATTCTCCGACAAATACACCGAGATGACAACCTGATATTAGCCAGTACCTAGCCTAAAGCCTTACAACGTCTGTAGCGCCACCACCAGCATCTCGATAAAGGCCCGTGTCTTGGCCGGCAACAGGCGGCGTCCGGGAAACACTGCCCATACGCTGGCGCCCGGCAGGTTCCAGTCCGCCAGTACCGGCTGCAAACGGCCGGTCTGCACCACCGGACGGGCAAAGCAGTGCGGCAACGACACGATCCCGGCATGGCTGCAGGCCAGGTGCATCAGCACATCCGGTGTATTGGCATGAATGCGGCAGGGCACCTGTTCCTGCCAGCGCCGGTCGTGCTGCTCCAGCCGCCAGTGCAGCACCTGACCGGCAGCATTGCGCAACAACAAGGCTTCGTGTTGCAACAGGTCATCCGGCTGCTGCGGCTCGCCCTGGCTACGCAGGTAATCGGGGCTGGCATACAGGCCGCTGCCCATGTGCGCCAGCTTGCGGCCCACCAGCAGGGCATCGTCCGGCAGCTCGCCAATGCGTACCGCCAGATCAAATCCCTCGCCCAGCAGGTCAACACGACGCGATGACAGATCCAGTTCCAGGCTGACCTGCGGGTGCATTGCCGAAAAGGCCGCCAGCATCTCCACCAGAAACACGTTGGCAAAATCGCTGGGAATCGACACCCGCAAACGGCCACTGGGTTCCAGCTTGCGCTGTTCGCTCAGGGCCCAGGCGGCACTCACCTCCTGGGCGACCTGCTGTGCATGCTCCAGCAGAGCCCGGCCAAAATCGGTCAGGTGCATTTGCCGGGTGGTACGCACCAGCAGACGCTCGCCCAGCTGCTCCTCCAGCGCGGTGATACGCCGCGACAGGGTTGATTTGGGGCGTCCCATCCGCGCCGCCGCAGCTGTAAAGCTGCCCTGTTCGGCCACCCTGGCAAAAATCAGCAGGTCATCGGCAGATAATTGTTCTGAAACTGGAACAATCTGGCTCATATAGGCCCCCTAATCATTTATTTGATCCTATTTTAGAATAGTACCACTTCAACTGCTACAGGAGCTTTTTTCATGAACATTCTGCAAATCAATGGTAGTGCCCGCCGGCAAGGTGCCAACTCAACCCTGCTGGCCAACCGCATCAGCGAACGCCTGCTGCAGGAAAACCCCGCTGCACAGCTGCAGGTGCTCGACCTGTCCAGCAACCCGGTGCCGGTTTTTGACGAAGCCGCCATTGCTGCCCTGTTTACGCCTGTCGACCAGCGCAGCGCACAGCAACAGGCCCGTGCCGAAC
>CAZVDA010000010.1:0-24661 GCA_964625365.1 uncultured Thiopseudomonas sp.
TGAACTGGAAATTCACGAGGGCGAAGAGTCCGTACGCATCACCCGCAACAGCATGATTGCAGCCCAGCCCACCGTCTATGCTGCAGCACCCGCCCCGGTTGCCGCGCCTGTAGCCCCAGCCGCTGCCGCACCCGCTCCAGCCGCCGAGCCGGCTGCTCCGCAACTCAAGGGTACCGTGGTACGTTCACCCATGGTTGGCACCTTCTACCGCGCGCCGTCGCCAACTTCGGCCAACTTCGCCGAAGTCGGGCAAAGCGTGAAAAAAGGCGATGTACTGTGCATCGTTGAAGCCATGAAAATGATGAACCACATCGAAAGCGACGTTAGCGGCGTAATCGACGCCATTCTGGTAGAAAACGGTCAGCCGGTCGAATATGACCAGCCCCTGTTCACCATCGTATAATTCGCCAGGAGTCTGCAATGCTGGAAAAAGTCCTGATTGCCAACCGCGGTGAAATTGCGTTGCGCGTCATTCGTGCGTGCAAGGAGCTGGGCATCAAAACCGTAGCCGTTTATTCAACGGCGGACCGCGACCTGATGCACCTGTCGCTGGCTGATGAAAGTGTCTGCATCGGTCCGGCCCCGGGCGCACAGTCATACCTGCAAATTCCTGCCATTATTGCCGCTGCCGAAGTAACCGGTGCCAATGCGATACACCCGGGTTATGGTTTTCTGGCAGAAAACCCTGATTTTGCCGAGCAGGTCGAAAACTCCGGCTTTACCTTCATCGGTCCGAAAGCGGACGTAATCCGCATGATGGGCGACAAGGTTGCCGCCAAGCACGCCATGAAAAAAGCCGGTGTTCCGGTAGTTCCCGGCTCCGACGGCCCGCTGCCCGAGGATGATGCCGAAGCACTGCGTATTGCCCGTGAAGTCGGCTATCCGGTAATCATCAAGGCTGCCGGCGGTGGTGGCGGTCGCGGTATGCGCGTCGTACACCACGAAGACGAGCTGCTGCGTGCAGCAGCCCACACCCGCAACGAAGCCGCGGCAGCCTTTGGCAACCCGGTGGTGTATCTGGAAAAATTCCTGGGCAACCCGCGCCACGTTGAAGTCCAGATCATGGCCGACGGCCAGGGCAACGCAGTCCACTTCGGTGACCGCGACTGCTCGCTGCAGCGCCGCCACCAGAAGGTCATCGAAGAAGCACCAGCGCCCTATATCGACGAAAATGCCCGCCAGCAGGTATTTGCCCGCTGCGTTCAGGCCTGTATCGATATTGGCTACCGGGGTGCCGGCACCTTCGAATTCCTGTATGAAGATGGCCGTTTCTACTTCATCGAGATGAACACCCGTATCCAGGTTGAGCACCCGGTTACCGAAATGATCACCGGCTTTGACCTGGTCAAGGAAATGATCAGCATCGCCGCCGGCAACCCGCTGTCCATCAAACAGAAGGACATCCAGTTCCGTGGCCATGCCTTCGAGTGCCGTATCAACGCCGAAGATCCCGACAATTTCATGCCAAGTCCCGGCCTGGTCAAGCATTACCACGCCCCCGGCGGCAATGGCGTGCGCATGGACTCACACCTGTACAGCGGCTACCGCGTGCCACCACACTATGACTCCCTGATCGGCAAGATCATCACCTGGGGCGAGACCCGCGAAGAGGCCATGGGCCGCATGCGCAATGCGCTGGATGAAATCATTGTTGACGGCATCAAGACCAACGTGCCCCTGCACATTGACCTGATGAACGACAAGGGCTTCATGCATGGTGGTGTCAACATCCACTATCTGGAAAGCAAGCTGAACCGCAAGTAAGGCTTGTCCCTACAGCAAAAACGGCCACATTTGTGGCCGTTTTTGTTTCCTGTCCGCAGTATCAACTACGTCCTGCTGCTTGCAAATAAACCCAGTCAACAATGTCATCAGCGGGCCGGTAGCCATTTACCGTTTCCAGCAACACCGCTCGTATTTCCTCACAATCACAGCGTTCGGCCAGCAACAACAATCGTGACAATACCCCGCACAACTGCTCCCAGGGCATAAATTCCTCGGTGGCACGTAAAATCATGGGGTGCTCCGTGCCAGCCACATCATCCCCGATCAACAGCTCTTCATAGAGCTTTTCGCCCGGTCTTAAACCTGTAAAGCGGATTTCAATATCACCATCGGGAGCAGCCCGGGTACGCACGGTCAGGCCGGACAGACGAATCATTTTTTCCGCCATATCCAGAATCCTCACCGGCTCACCCATGTCAAGTACAAACACATCTCCACCCTGCCCCATGGAACCTGCCTGGATTACCAACTGGGCCGCTTCGGGAATAGTCATAAAATAACGGGTCACGCCGGGGTCCGTAACTGTAACGGGCCCGCCATCCCTGATCTGCTGGCGAAACAACGGAATTACCGAACCGGATGACTCCAGCACATTACCAAAACGCACCATGGTAAAGCGGGTCCGATTATTGACCACCTCATCGGCACTGTCACTGAACAGGCGCACCTGCCTTTCATGGCTCAATGCCTGCAGCACCATTTCAGCCAGCCTTTTGGTGCCGCCCATTACATTGGTAGGCCGTACTGCCTTGTCCGTGGAAATCAGTACAAAATTCCGCACACCGGTCGCCATGGCAGCCTGCGCGGTATACAGCGTGCCCATCACATTGTTGCGGATGCCTTCCGCCGTATTGTGCTCAACAATAGGTACATGTTTATAAGCGGCCGCATGATAAACCGTATCAACCGGCCAGTTCCGGAATACTTCCAGCAAGCGCTTTTTATTGCGCACAGAGCCCAGAACCGGATACAGCCGCACAGCCAGCTGTTCACGGTTGATATAGGCTTCCAGCTCCTGAGTAATGGCATACAGGTTGAATTCACTGTGCTCGTAAAGCACCAGGCTGGCGGGCCGCTGTGTCAGCACCTGCCGGCACAATTCTGAACCTATCGAGCCACCAGCCCCTGTTACCAGCACAACCTGGTCACGAATACAACGCTCGAACAGCGCCTGATCCGGTACAACCGGATCACGCCCCAGCAAGTCGGCGACATCCACTTCCTGCAGATCCTGAACCTTGACACGTCCCTGGGCCAAATCCATAAACCCTGGCACCGAGCGTACATGAACCGGATAGGCTTCCAGCATGGCCAGAATTTCCCGACGCCGTACACGTGATACACCAGGCAGAGCCAACAACACCTGGGAAGCTCCCGTTACCCTGAGCATTTCCTCGATGTGTTTGGGCTTGTAAACCTTGAGGCCGGCAATCGTCCGGGTGGCAATGGCACTGTCGTCATCCAGAAAGGCAACCGGTTGCATATCCTTACCCATCCGCAAAGCTGCAGCCAGCTGGGTTCCGGCAGAGCCCGCTCCATAAATCGCCACCCGTGTCAGCCCCTGGTCATAACGCCAGAACGGCGCAAACGCATGCACCGCAACCATAAGGTCGCCCATAAAATACTGGCGCATCATCAAGCGCAAACCACCGATCAGCACCAAACTGAATATCCAGTAGATAAATACAAACGAACGCGGAATCAGCGGCGGTTGCTGGCCGGAGTAAAAGTAGATGGCTACCGCCAACAGCAAGCTGGCAATGGACACAGTTTTCACGATATGCAGCAGGGCTTCCTTGCCAAAATAACGAATCACCGCCCGGTACATACCCGAACGAATAAATACCGGTAACGACACCAGCGGCGCCAGCCAGAACAGCCAGTCATGTGCAGCCAGAACACTCCAGGCATCATCCAGCCCGACCCTGACCACCATCGCCAGCCAGAGGGATAGGGCGATGAGAATTACATCGGCGATCAGCTGCAAAAAACGCTTGCGGCGCCGGGAAAAGTTCAATAAAGCGGTACGTAACATGAAAAATCCAGCGATAACCTTGTTATCCAGACAGCTTGGATCTGCTGTTTGAGTGTTTCCAGCACCTACAGCGCAACAGTGCGTTTAGCACATCACACCAGGCCGATTGTAGTCAGTTAAGCGCACCCTTACAGCAGCCCCGTAAAATAAACCACCTTAACGCCCCCGCAAAAACAGCCCATCCAGCTCGGTCATACCCAGCTGGGTCCAGGTCGGCCGTCCGTGGTTACACTGGCCGCTGCGCTCGGTGATTTCCATATCGCGCAGCAGGGCGTTCATTTCCTGCAGGGTCAGCTGGCGATTGGCACGCACTGCCCCATGGCAGGCCATGGTGGCCAGCAGCTCGTTGATATGGGCCTGAATACGGTCGCTGGTGCCGTACTCCATCAGGTCAGTCAGTACATCACGCACCAGATGTTCAGCCTGTGCCTGCTTGAGCAGCGCGGGAATCTGGCGGATGGCCAGGCTTTCACTGCCCATGCGCTGCAGTTCGAAACCCAGCCTGGCAAACCAGTCGGCATGCGCCTCGGCACAGTCCAGTTCACGCTCGCTCAGCGCCATGCTTTGCGGCACCAGCAGCGGCTGGCCTTTCAGGCCTTCAACCGCCATGGCGGTTTTCAGGCGCTCGTACATCACCCGCTCATGGGCGGCGTGCATATCCACCAGCACCAGCCCGTGGCGGTTTTCGGCCAGAATATAGATACCCTTGAGCTGCGCCAGCGCATAGCCCAGCGGTGGAATCTGCTCGTCCTCGCCAACCTGATGGGCACTGCTGTCCAGCGGCGCGGCAAATGCCTGATAGGCGGCACTTTGCGGACCACTGAAACCGGCCGGTTGCGCCGGGCGGAAAAAACTACCGCCACTACCACTTCCGGAGAAGGACGCAGTACGGGTCAAGACTTCATCACGCAAGTCCAGTCCCGACTGGCCGGCAAACTCGCCGGCAGCCAGTCCTGATGCTCTGGGGATGTCAACCGCTGGCGCAGCGGCCGGTGCAGACACCGCATCGCCTGGGCGCACATCGGCCAGGCTGCGGTTCAGCGTGGAATACAGAAAATCATGTACCGTGCGGCCATCCCGAAAACGCACTTCGTGTTTGGTCGGATGCACGTTGACATCAACCAGGCTCGGGTCGAGTTCCAGATAGAGCACAAAAGCCGGATGCCGTCCGCCATAGAGCACATCGCGGTAGGCTTGGCGCACTGCATGGCCCACCAGCTTGTCACGCACAATGCGACCGTTGACATAGAAATACTGCATGTCGGCCTGACTGCGCGAGAAGGTCGGCAGGCCTACCCAGCCCCATAGGCGCAGACCATTACGTTCGACGTCAATCGGCAGCGCCTGCTCCAGAAAGCCGTCCCCCAGCAACTGGCCGATACGCCGGGCCTGCGCCATGTCGTCGGCTGCACTGTGCAGGGCAAATACCGGGCGACCGTTATGGCGCAGGTGAAAGGCCACATCAAAGCGGGCCAGCGCCATGCGTCGCACCACTTCCTGCAGGTGGTCAAATTCGGTTTTTTCGGTACGCAAAAACTTGCGCCGGGCCGGGGTGTTGTAGAACAGGTCACGCACCTGCACCGTAGTTCCCACCGGATGCGCCGCCGGCTGCACGCTGGGCTGCATGTCACGGCCTTCGGCTTCAACCTGCCAGGCTTCGCTGGCCTGTGCCGTGCGTGACGTCAGACACAGCCGCGATACCGAACTGATGGACGCCAGCGCCTCGCCCCTGAAGCCCAGACTCTGCAAGCCTTCCAGATCGGCCAGTTCGATAATCTTGCTGGTGGCATGCCGGGCCAGCGCCAGCGGCAACTGATCACGGGCAATGCCATGGCCGTCGTCACGGATACGTAGCAGCTTGACGCCGCCCTCTTCAACATCCAGTTCGATGCGGGTTGCTCCGGCATCCAGTGCATTTTCCAGCAACTCCTTGGCTACCGATGCTGGCCGCTCAACCACTTCACCAGCGGCAATCTGGTTGGCCAGGCGCGGGCTCAACAGATGGATGCTGCGTGACTCCGTCATGGCTGCGCGGCCAGGTTGCGGGCCGGAATGGTCAATTTTTGTCCGACTTTGATCACGTCGCTTTTGAGGTTGCTGGCCTGACGAATTTCGGCCATTGACACCTGATAACGGGCCGCCAGCATCGACAGGCTTTCACCGCTACGCACTACATGCTCCTGAGGACCAATAACGGTCTTACCGGCATCACGCTGGGCTGCCAGCCAGGTGCCCGGCGGCGGGTTGATCTGGAAATACTGTTTCACACCGGCATGAATGGAGCGGGCAATGCTCAGCTGGTGCGACTTGTTGTTCAGTTTGCGCGATTCTTCCGGGTTACTAATAAAGCCGGTTTCCACCAGAATCGACGGAATATCCGGCGACTTGAGCACCATAAAGGCCGCCTGCTCAACCTTGGACTTGTGCAGGCGGGTCACCTTGCCCATGTGGTTGAGAACCTTCTGGCCCACATCCAGACTGGACGACAGCGAGGCAGTCATCGACAAATCCAGCAACACGCCGGCCAGCACCTTGTCCTTGTCGCCCAGGCTAACGTTGCCGGTGCCGCCAATCAGGTCGGAGCGGTTTTCACTGTCGGCCAGCCAGCGTGCGGTCTCCGAAGTTGCGCCCTTGTCCGACAACGCATAAACCGAGGCACCCGATGCAGTCGTGCGTGGTGCTGCGTCCGCATGCACCGACACAAACAGATCCGCGCCTTTCTGCCTGGCTATGTCGGTCCGTTTGCGCAACGGAATGAAATAATCGCCCGTACGCACCAGCTCGGCACGAAAGCCCTTTTCCGCATTGATCTGGCGCTGCAGCTCGCGGGCAATGGCCAGCACCACGTCTTTTTCCTTGAGCCCGCCCGGGCCAATGGCGCCGGGGTCTTCACCGCCATGCCCCGCGTCAATGGCAATCACCACATCACGCTGGCCGCCCTTGACCGGTGCTTTCTGCACGGGTGGCGTGACCGTAGCCACCGGCTTGCCCTCGGGCTGCGTGCGCGTCACCGTACCGGTTTCATCAATCGGATTGTCAAACAGGTCCACCACCAGCCGGTGACCGTATTGCTGGTTGGGGGCCAGCGTAAAGCTTTTCGGATACACCCGGGATGACAGGTCCAGCACTATGCGCAACTCGTTGTCTTTCTTGCCGGTACGCACATCCCTTACCGGTGACCGGGTGTTAAGGATATCCTTGATATTGGCCTGCAACTGCGCTGACCGTACATCAATGACGATACGGTCAGGTCCTGTCAGGCTGAAGACGTTATGCTCAACCTGCCCCGTCAGGTCAAACACCAGCCGTGTATTATCCGGCGCGCGCCAGATACGCACGCTTTTGATCTGGGTTTCCGCATAAGCCTGCAAAGGAGCCAGCAAACACATTGCCAGACAACCCAGCCAGTACCTCAGTCGCATGCTCACCTCACAGATCCTGTTGGCTCAGGGCGCGGCACCAGTGCGTGCCACGCTCCGTATCCGATTCTATCCACGCCTGTCGCCCCTGCCCTGCCGGCTGCAGACGAATGCGAAGGTCAGGTCGCGGCAATACACCACGCCCCTGCTGTGGCCACTCGATGAGGCACAGCTCGTCGGCAGCAAAATAATCACGAATGCCCAGATATTCCAGTTCTTCCGGGTCGGCCAGACGGTACAGGTCAAAATGCCAGGCATTGCCGGAGGCCAGCGTGTAAGGCTCAACCAGGGTAAAGGTCGGGCTTTTCACTGCGCCCTGATGCCCCAGACTGTGCAGCAGGCCACGGCTAAAGGTGGTCTTGCCCGCGCCCAGATCGCCTTCCAGATAGATCACGCCACGCCCGCCGGTCAGTTGACCCAGGCGCGCGCCCAGCGCTAGAGTAGCGGCTTCGTCAGCCAGATAAAGCTCGATGGCGGCCACTGCCGGCCCTCCCGTACTGTGTTGTCTGCCGGTGCTGCTTCCTGCCGCTGGCAAGGCCGCACAGTATACCTGTAATCCCTCGCCGTCTCTGCCATGTCATCAAAAAATACAGACCTCAGCCAGCTGCCGGCAGCCATTGCCCACTGGGCGCAGGAACTGGGCTTTGCCCAGTCCGGCATCAGCAGCATCGATCTGTCTGCAGAAGAAGACTACCTGCAGCAGTGGCTGGATGCCGGCCATCACGCCGGCATGGATTACATGGAAAAGCACGGCATGTTGCGCGCACGCCCTGCCGAACTGGTGCCCGGCACCCTCAGCGTTATCAGCTTGCGCATGGACTACCTGCCGGGCGATACCGCAGCCGCCCGCCGGCTGGCCGACCCGGAAACGGCCTACATTTCGCGCTACGCACTGGGCCGCGACTATCACAAAATGTTGCGCAAGCGCCTGCAAAAACTCGCCGACCGCATTGCCGAAGCCATCGGCCCCTATGGCTACCGGGTATTTACCGACAGCGCACCGCTACTGGAAAAGGCGCTGGCCCGCAATGCAGGACTGGGCTGGGTGGGCAAAAACACCCTGGTGATCAGCCGCAAGGCCGGCAGCTGGTTTTTCCTGGGCGAAATTCTCACCGACCTGCCATTGCCGGCCAGCACCGAAACCTCGCGCAACCACTGCGGCTCCTGCAGCGCCTGCCTGGAGATTTGCCCGACACAGGCTTTTCCCGCCGCCAACATACTCGACGCCCGCCGCTGTATTTCCTATCTGACCATCGAATACAAGGGCAGCATCCCGCTGGAGCTGCGACCGCTGATGGGTAACCGGGTATTTGGCTGCGACGACTGCCAGCTGGTCTGCCCCTGGAACCGCTTCGCCAAACCCACCGCCGAACCGGACTTCATGCCCCGCCACCAGCTGGACAACAGCAGCCTGGCCGGACTGTTTCTGTGGACAGAAGAAGAGTTTTTGCAAAAAACCGAAGGCTCGGCCATCCGCCGCGCCGGCTATGAAGGCTGGCTGCGCAACCTGGCCATCGGCCTGGGCAACGCCCCTTCGACCATTCCGGTGCTGGAAGCCCTCAAGGCGCGGCAAAATCACCCCAGCGAGCTGGTGCGCGAGCATGTGAAATGGGCTTTGAGCCGACATGGGGTGGTGAACTGATCATCTGTGCCGGGCATGGGCAAGGCACTACGCAACGCTACGCTACCAGCGCCAAAACACGTTTTGTCACTGTCAGCTAATGCGTTGTCCGGCCTTGCCCATGCCTTGAAACACCGTGCTGCAAGCAGGCTCAAGCCCTAGCACTTCATCAAATGCTCACGGTAATAGCGCAGCTCGGCAATTGACTCACGAATATCGTCCATAGCCAGATGCGCTTCGCTCTTCTTGAAGCCCTTGGCTACATCCGGTGCCCAGCGTTGCGCCAGCTCCTTGAGGCTCGACACATCCAGATTGCGGTAATGAAAATAGGCTTCCAGCTGCGGCATGCAGCGGTGCAAAAAGCGGCGATCCTGGCAAATGCTGTTGCCACACATGGGCGAAGCCCGCTCCGGCACCCACTGCTTGAGAAACTCGATCGTTTTCGCTTCTGCTTCAGCCTCGGTCAGGCCGCTGTCACGCACCCGCTGGGTCAGGCCGCTCTTGCCATGCTGATTGGTATTCCACTCATCCATACCACCCAGAATTTCATCGCTCTGGTGAATGGCCATCACCGGCCCCTCCGCCAGCACATTAAGCTGGGAGTCGGTGACAATGGTGGCAATTTCAATGATCAGGTCATTGTCGGTATCCAGACCGGTCATTTCCAGGTCAATCCAGATCAGGTTTTCTTTGTTTTGCATGATATTTTTCCAGTTGGCAAACTTATTAGATACCAGCGGCAGCGAGGTACAGGGTTGTTCCTATTAACCACATCCCAGGCACCCCTCGCGACAGCAGCCCGACAAAGTCGGGCCACTTCCCTCCACCGCGCAAGGTGCTGATGGACTGACTGGAGTCTGTGCAAAGCATCAGCAAGCGGGACGAAGCTTGCTTCGGCACGTGAAGCGTAGCTGCAGCACAGACTCCAGTCAGTCCCCACGCCACAGCGCAAAACCTAAAACCCAGCCAACGCCCCAATCAGCTCCGCATTCTGCGCATCCGTCCCCACGGTAATCCGCAAAAACTGCTCAATCCGTGCCTGACGGAAATGGCGCACAATAACGCCCTGTTCGCGCAGTTTAGCCGCAAGTTCGCCAGCATCCTGTTGCGGGTGACGGGCAAACACAAAGTTGGCTGCCGATGGCAACACTTCAAAGCCCAGCCCCTGCAACTGGCTAACCAGCAGCTCACGGCTGGCAATTACCTTATTGCAGGTCTGCTCGAAATACTCACGATCCGCAAAGGAAGCCGCCGCACCAGCAATCGCAGCACGATCCAGCGGGTAGGAGTTGAAACTGTTTTTAATCCGTTCCAGCCCCTCAATCAAATCCGGATGACCAATCGCTAACCCAACGCGCAAGCCGGCTAGCGAGCGGGATTTGGACAGCGTTTGCGTAACCAGTAAGTTGGGGTACTTACTCACCAAAGCCACTGCGGACTCACCGCCAAAGTCGATATAGGCTTCATCCACCAGCACCACAGTCTCGGTGTTGCGTTGTAACAGCTGCTCGATAGCCTGCAGCGGCAACAGCATGCCGGTGGGCGCATTGGGATTGGGGAAGATAATGCCGCCGTTATCCTGCGCGTAATCGTCCAGATTGATGGCAAAGTTTTCATCCAGCGGAATCTGCTTGGGCTCTACCCCGTACAGGCCGCAATACACCGGATAAAAGCTGTAGCTGATGTCAGGAAACAGTAGCGGTTTGCCCTGCTGGAAAAACGCATGGTAGGCATGCGCCAGCACTTCATCCGAACCGTTACCGACAAATACCTGCGCTGGCGTTACACCATAAAACTCGGCAATTGCCTGCTTGAGCTGGTCGCAATTTGGGTCTGGATAGAGGCGCAAATCGTCCGTGGTTTGCTCACGAATCGCCGCCAACGCCTTGGGCGATGGACCGTAAGGGTTTTCGTTGGTATTCAGCTTGACCAGCCTGGTCATTTTCGGCTGTTCACCCGGCACATAGGGCACTAGTTCTTTAACAAAGGGGCTCCAGAATTTACTCACGACTTAATCCTTAATAATGCGGTATTCGGCACTGCGAGCGTGGGCGGTTAGCGACTCACCCCGCGCCAGCACGGAAGCAACTTTGCCCAGCTCGGATGCGCCTTGCGGCGTGCAATAAATAATCGAGCTGCGCTTCTGGAAGTCATACACCCCTAGCGGCGAGGAGAAACGCGCCGTGCCAGAAGTTGGTAATACGTGGTTCGGGCCAGCACAGTAATCGCCTAAGGCTTCACTGGTATAACGCCCCATAAAAATCGCACCGGCATGGCGGATTTTCGGCAGCATGGCATGTGGATCTGCAACGGATAATTCCAGGTGCTCGGCAGCAATACGGTTGGCTACTTCGGCGGCATGTTCCAGGTCTCGCACCTGAATCAGCGCCCCACGTTCACGCATGGAGACACGGGCAATCTCTTCGCGCTCCAGCTCGGGCAACAAGCGTTCAATGCTCGCCTCAACCCTGTCCAAAAACTCGGCATCCGGGCTAAGCAAAATAGATTGAGCATCTTCGTCGTGTTCGGCCTGCGAGAACAGGTCCATGGCAATCCAGTCGGGATCGGTCTGGCCATCGCAAATCACCAGAATTTCTGATGGACCGGCAATCATGTCGATACCGACTTTGCCAAACACATGGCGCTTGGCGGTGGCAACATAGATATTGCCCGGGCCCACGATTTTATCCACCGCCGGTACGCTTTCGGTGCCGTAGGCCAGCGCGGCGACTGCCTGTGCGCCACCAATGGTAAACACGCGATCGACACCGGCAATGCAGGCCGCCGCCAGCACCATTTCGTTGATTTCGCCGCGTGGTGTAGGCACAACCATGATGATTTCCCGCACACCGGCAACCTTGGCCGGAATGGCGTTCATCAATACTGATGACGGATAAGTGGCCTTGCCGCCCGGCACATAGAGGCCGGCACGATCCAGCGGGGTAACCTGCTGGCCGAGCATGGTGCCGTCGGGATCGGTATAGCGCCAGGATTCCTGACGCTGGTGTTCGTGGTAACGGCGCACGCGCTCGGCAGCAGTTTGCAGGGCTTCGCGTTGCGCGGGTGCCAGGCCGTCCAGCGCCTGCTGCAAACGCTCTTGTGATAATTCGAGCTGGCTAAAATCCGCGACCTCAACGCCATCAAACTGGCGCGTGTAATCCACCAGCGCTGCATCGCCACGGCTGCGTACCTGCTCAATGATTTCCAGCACGCGCTGATTAACGGTGTCGTCGGACACGCTTTCCCAGCTCAATAGCTGATCCAGCTCGCTGGCAAAACCGGCGGCACGGGCGTCAAGACGACGGACAACGGGGGTAGCACTCATGTTCGGGCCTTCCTGTAAATCAGCTTACTGGGTGATGCGCATGGACAGGTCCACCGCCTTGATATTTTTGGTCAGGGTACCCAGGGAAATAAAATCGACACCGGTTTCCGCCACTGCACGCAAAGTCTGGTCGTTGATGCCGCCGGACGCTTCCAGCTTGACCTTGCCGGCATTGATGCGCACCGCTTCGCGCATATCGTCATAGGACAGCTCGTCGAGCATGATGATGTCGGCACTGGTGGCCAGCGCTTCGGCAAATTCGTCGAGGTTTTCCACTTCCACCTCGATGGGCTTGTCCGGCGCAATGCGGCGGGCAGTCTCTACCGCAGCCGCAATGCCGCCACAGGCGGTGATGTGGTTTTCCTTGATCAAAAACACATCGTACAGGCCGATGCGGTGGTTATGGCAGCCGCCACAGGTCACGGCGTACTTTTGTGCCAGACGCAGGCCGGGGATGGTCTTGCGGGTATCCAGCAGCTTGACCGGCAAATCACTGACCAGGTCGGCATAATGCTGGCAACGGCTGGCAACGGCAGACAATGTCTGCATAAAGTTGAGAGCACTGCGCTCGCCGGTCAGCAGGGCACGCGCAGGTCCCTCCAGCTCGAACAGTACCTGATTGGTCTTGACCCGCTCGCCATCGCGCACATGCCAGGTGACTTTCACGCTGGCATCCACCTGCCGGAACACCTCGTTGACCCAGGCCACGCCGACAATGGTGGCATCTTCACGGGTAATCACCCGCGCATGCACCTGCCTGTCTGCCGGAATCAGCTGGGCGGTGATGTCGCCCGTACCCACATCTTCTGCCAGGGCAATGCGTACGTTATTGCGCACTTCGTCCAGCAGTTGCTCAATTACCAGATTTGCCATAGAAAACTCCAGCCAAGGAAGACCGCTAGTATACGACCTAAGCAGGCGCTGATACAGCTCAACAGACCGCCGAATAAGTCTTGGAGTTGCCTGTCAATACCTTATAATGTCGACATTGCCCGCAGCGGCCGTCACGACAAAGGCCTGTCTGTCACCCTGCGGAACCAACTATCCGGAGGCCCCATGCAGAATAAAGCCCAGGTCGTGCCACTTGCAGGACGAAGCGCGACGTCTGGCGCCGTGCAACCGCCCGCCTTGCTAAGCCGCGTGCGCGACCTGGCTGGTACCTTTGTCACGCGCCAGCTACAGGAACTCTTTACCAGCGCCGACGACACCCTGTTTGACATGGCCGACCGCGCCAGCAGCAACCAGGAGCAAACCGGCCTGTTTGAAGCCATGCGCGAGCTACGCCTCAAACAGGGCGTTATCGAAAAGCTTTACCTGCAGCAACTCGCAGCCGGCTTCGCCAGTCTCGGCCGGCAGGTTTCCGTCCCGAACCTGGAGTCCGTGGCTACCGACCGCGACAGCATGACCCTGGTACAGAATGACGAGCTGGAAGAAACCGTCGCCATCAACAACATGGTCAGCAAGGTCATGGGCCGCGATGCCGACCTGCTTGAGCACCTGAGCGCCCGGCTTGGTCATCTGGTCCAGCGCCCCCTGGAAGCCGAAGACAACCCGCTGGGGCCCCACAAGCTGAGCCGGCAATTTCTCGACTGTCTCAACCAGCTTGGCTTCGAGAACATGCAGATCAAGCTGATCCTGCTCAAGCTGTTTGAACGCTCGGTGCTGGAAGACCTGGCCTTGCTGTACGACGACAGCAACCAGCTTCTGGTAGCCGCCGGAATCCTGACCAACCTGCAAAGCCGGCAGGCGGTTAAAAAACCGCCACGGGTTACCAGCCGTACCATAGGTGCGCCCGACCCCGATACTCAGGCCGCAGGCGGACAGGCAGCCCGGCAGGGCACCATCGAAATCAGCTTCCAGGACATCCAGACACTGCTGCGCGGGCTCAGTGCCGGCCAGGGACAGAACACCCCGGCCGATGCCGTGCCCATCAGCACCAACGACCTGATGCGCCTGCTGACCCACCTGCAGCAACACAACAGCCAGAACCAGCCGCCCGGCAATCTGGTACGCCAGCAAATCGACAGCATCCTGCAACGCGCCAGCCAGCAGTCACAACGCACCCGTGTCGTGGGCGAAATGGATAACGACGCCATTGACCTGGTGTCCATGCTGTTCGAGTTCATCCTGGATGACCGCAGCCTGCCCGACTCGCTGAAAGCGCTGATTGGCCGCCTGCAGATTCCCATGCTCAAGGTAGCCGTGCTGGATCAGAGCTTCTTTGACAGCTCCAGCCACCCGGCACGCCAGCTGCTCAACGAGCTGGGCACTGCCGCGCTGGGCTGGAGCGGCAAAGACAGCCAGCAACGCGACAAGCTCTTCCAGAAAATGGAAGATATCGTGCACAAGCTGCTTAACGAATTTACCGATGATCCGGTAATTTTTGCCGACATCCTGCAGGAGTTCACTGCTTTCTACGGCACCGAACGCCGCCGCAGCGAACTGGTCGAGCAGCGTGTCAAGGACGCCGAGGAAGGCCGCGCCCGCACCCAGCAGGCACGCCAGCGCATTGAACAGGAGCTCAACCAGCGCCTGCTCGGCAAAACCCTGCCGGAAACCCTGGTACGCCTGCTGCAGGACAACTGGAGCCAGGTGCTGCTGCTGCGCCATCTTAAATACGGCGAGGATACTCCCGACTGGCGCGACAGCCTGCAGCTGATGGATGACCTGATCTGGAGTATCGGCCGCCATAGCGAACCGGCGGATGCCGAACGCCTGAAGAAACTGGTCCCCCAGCTGGTCAACCAGTTGCGCAGCGGTTTTGAAGAGGCAGCGCTGGATCCCTTCGCAACCTCCATGCTGCTAACCCAGCTCGAAGTTCTGCATATCCAGGCGTTCCGCCACCTCAAGCAGCAACTCAGCCGTCCCCAGGCGCCGGACGACAGTCCGGCAGCACCCGATACCCCCCACTCCGAAGCGGTGGCCGAGCCGGTCGTACTGACGTCCGAAGAGCTGCCCGAGTCCCTGCTGCATACCGCCGAACAGCTGGCCAGCCAGGAAGATGTGCCCGAACCGGCCATGGTCGAGGTCAAACAGGACATTGAATTGCCCGGCAAGGAAAAAGACCCGGAAGACGACGAAGCCGGCCTTGAACAGCTACCTGCGGACGACCCGGCCCTGAAGCAGGCTGATCGTGTACGGCCAGGCAGCTGGTTTGAGCTCAGACAACAAGACAGCGATTCCATTGTGCGCTGCAAGCTGTCGGCGATCATTCGCGCCACCGGCCGTTACATCTTTGTCAACCGCCACGGCATGAAGGTACTCGACAAAAACCGCAACGGACTGGCGCTGGCCTTCAAGCAGGGCGAACTGCGCATGCTGGATGACGCCCTGCTGTTTGACCGGGCGCTGGAATCCGTGGTCAGCAACCTGCGCAGCATGAAAGACAGCTAATCATCCGCCGCGGGTTGCATACGGATAGCTATCCGTATGCACTGGGTGCCGGATACCACCGACCATTCACCCCTCACCGCCCGCAGGCCGACCACGCCCAGCTGCATGCCGTCCTGGCGCGGTTCCAGCCGCCAGCGGGCCCGCTGGCCATCCGGCAACTCCAGCCAGCCCTGCTGTTCTGCTACCGGCTCAACCGCCAGCAACATGGCATAAGCGCCCTGCCCGTCCACCAGCCCTGCCCTGGGCAGTCGTGAAAAACACAGCTGCAAAGCCGCGCCGTCGGCTGCGACCTGCAACAGCTGCGGCGTGACCGGCTCATCCCTGACCAGCTTGCCCAGCATCAGCCCGCCCATAAAGGCAAACAGGCAGATACTGGCAAAAAACTGGATGCGCCATTTCAGACGCGGCGGCTTATGCCATGTAAACTCTGCGCTTTCAGTTTGCTTACGAACGTGCCGCATGTTTCACATCATTCTCTTTGAACCGGAAATTCCGCCCAACACCGGCAATATCATCCGCCTGTGTGCCAATACCGGCTGCAGTTTACACCTGATCGAGCCGCTGGGTTTTGTGCTGGATGACAAACGCCTGCGCCGCGCCGGGCTGGACTACGGTGAATTTGCCAGCGTGCAGCGCCATGCCAATCTGGACAGCTGTCTGGACGCGCTGGGCCAGCCGCGCCTGTTTGCCTTCAGCACCAAGGCACAACGCTGTTATGCCGAAGCCAGCTATCAGCCGGGCGATGCGTTCCTGTTTGGGCCGGAAACCCGTGGCCTGCCTGACGAGGTGCGCAACCGTATCCAGCCACAGCAGCTACTGCGTCTGCCCATGCTGCCCAGCTCGCGCAGCCTCAACCTGTCCAACACCGTGGCCATTACAGTCTATGAGGCCTGGCGCCAGCAGGGGTTTGGCGCAGCGTCATCAGGCCTTTGAACCTCTCGCCTGTATATCGACCAACGATACCTTGTATACGCTGCTGTAACCCCCGGTCGCAGGGCAAGCCTGCTCATACAGTGAGCCGCACATCTGCGCCAACACAACAGTACCCATGCAAGCGCCCTCCCTGTACGAGCGGGCTTGGCCCGCGAGAATGTGCAGTGCCAGGTCGCGGGACAAGCCCGCTCCTACAGCACACTGCACTCCTGTACGAGCGGGCTTGGCCCGCGAGAATGTGCAGTGCCAGGTCGCGGGACAAGCCCGCTCCTACAGCACACTGCACTCCTGTACGAGCGGGCCTGTCCCGCGAGAATGTGCAATGCCAGGTCGCGGGGCGAGCCCGCTCCTACAGCACACTGCGCTCCTGTGTGAACGGGCATACCGAAGGCCATAACAAAAACGCCCCGCAAAAATGCGGGGCGTTTTTATCTCTGCGAACAGGCTTAACCAGACTTACAGCAACAGGCTGCGAATCTCGGCCAGCAAATCCGCCAGACGGCGGGTGAACTTGCAGGCGGCTGCGCCGTTGATTACGCGGTGGTCGTAGGACAGCGACAGCGGCAGCATCAGCCGTGGCGCAAAGTCCTTGCCGTTCCACACCGGCTGCATGGCCGCACGGGACACGCCCAGAATTGCCACTTCCGGCGCATTGACGATCGGCGAGAAGCCGGTGCCGCCAATATGTCCCAGACTGGAGATGGTGAAGCAACCGCCCTGCATCTGATCCGGCGACAGCTTCTTGTTGCGCGCCTTGTCGGCCAGTTCTGCAGCTTCAATCGCCAGTTGCAGCAGGCTTTTCTGGTCCACATCACGAATCACCGGCACCAGCAGGCCATCCGGTGTATCCACGGCAAAGCCGATATGCACGTACTTCTTACGGATCAGGCTCTTGCCGTCCGCTGCCAGCGAGCTGTTGAACTCGGGCATTTCTTGCAGCAAATAGGCACTGGCTTTCAGCAGGAACGGCAATACCGTCAGCTTGGTACCGGCTTTTTCTGCAACCGCCGCCTGTGACTTGCGGAAGGCTTCCAGCTCGGTGATGTCGGCATTTTCATGCTGGGTCACATGCGGAATGTTCAGCCAGGCGCGGTGCAGATTGGCGGCACCAATCTGTTGCAGGCGGGTCATGGCCACGGTTTCCACCTCGCCAAAGCGGGAGAAATCCACCTCGGGAATCGGCTCGATACCCATGCCGCCACGGCTTTCTGCGACCGGCTGACTCAGGCGCTGTTTGACGTAGGCATGAATGTCTTCCTTCATGATGCGGTCACGCGGACCGCTGGGCTTGACCTGCGCCAAATCCACGCCAAACTCGCGCGCCAGCATGCGTACCGCAGGTCCGGCATGCACACAGGCACCGGCATCGCCGGGCTTGCACACTAGCGGCTTGCTGGCCGGCGCGACCGAAGCCGAACCGCCGGCAATTTCCTGTAGCTGTTCCGGCTGTGGTGCGGCGGCAGGTGCCGGAGCTGGTGCGGCAGGTACCACTGCGGCTGGCGCTGCCACTGGCGCAGTTGCGGTTTCCAGCACACGAATACGGCAAATCAGGTCGCCTTCGGTGACTTCGCTGTTCAGTTTGGCCAGCACTTCCACCACTTCGCCGCTAACCGGCGACGGGATTTCCATACTGGCCTTGTCCGATTCCAGTGTCAGCAGGGACTGCTCTTCCTCAACCTTGTCGCCCGGCTTAATCAGCAGCTCGATAATGCGTGCCTTGCCCGCCGAACCAATGTCCGGCACCTCGACATCCTTGATGCGCTCCTGCGTGGCAACAGGCGCAGCCGGTACTGCAGCCGGTTCGGGCTCAATCGCCAGCAACGCTTCTTCGGCATTATCTACCGGCTCGCTGGCAGCTACCGGTGCGGAGGAGGTATCCACCGCCAGCTCCAGCAGCTCATCGCCCTCCTTCAGGCGCTGGCCCAGCTTGACCTTGATTTGTTTGACAATCCCGGCTTTTGGAGCCGGAATTTCCATGCTGGCCTTGTCGGACTCCAGCGTCAGCAGGCCTTGTTCGGCCTCGATGCTGTCACCGACATTGACCAGAATTTCAATAACTTCGCCTTCGCCGTTGCCAATATCGGGGACGAGAATCAGTTCAGTAGTCATCTTCGCGCTCCTCAATTAGCAATCCAGTGGATTGGGTTTGTTGATATCAATGCCGAATTTTTCAATGGCATCCACCAGCACCTGCACATCCAGCAAGCCATCTTTGACCAGCGCTTCCAGCGCCGCCAGCGTCACCCAGTAGCGATCCACTTCAAAGAAGTCACGCAGCTTTTTACGCGAGTCGCTACGGCCAAAACCGTCAGTACCCAGCACTTTGTAAATGTTTTGCGGCACCCACTGACGCACCTGGTCAGCAAACAGTTTCATGTAGTCAGTGGAAGCCACCACTGGACCCTGACGGCCCTGCAGGCAGGTTTCGATATGACTCAGGCGCGGCTCTTCGCGTGGATGCAGGCGGTTCCAGCGTTCCACGTCCAGACCGTCGCGGCGCAGCTCGTTAAAGCTGGTCACACTCCATACATCAGCACCGACGCCAAAGTCGTCACGCAGGATTTTGGCTGCTTCACGTACTTCCAGCAGGATGGTACCGCTACCCAGCAACTGCACATGCAGCTTGTCCTTGCGCTTGTCTTCTTCCAGCAGGTACATACCGCGGATAATGTCGCGTTCGATGTGCTCTTGCTTCGGCATAGCCGGCTGCTGATACGCCTCGTTCATCATGGTGATGTAGTAGAAGCGGTCGTTTTGCAGCTCCATCATCTGATGGATACCCTCGCGGATAATCACCGCCATTTCATAGCCGTAGGCCGGGTCATAGGTGTGACAGTTGGGGATGGTGCCGGCCAAAATATGGCTGTGGCCGTCCTCGTGCTGCAAACCTTCGCCGTTGAGCGTGGTGCGCCCGGCGGTGCCGCCCATCAGGAAGCCACGGGCACGCATATCGCCCGACGCCCAGGCCAGATCGCCAATGCGCTGGAAGCCGAACATCGAATAGAAGCTGTAAAACGGCAGCATCGGCTGGTTGTAATGACTGTAGGAGGTCGCGGCAGCAATCCAGGAGGACATGGCACCGGCTTCGGTAATGCCTTCTTCCAGCAACTGGCCTTTGACATCTTCCTTGTAATACATCACCTGGCCTTTATCTACCGGCTGATAGAGCTGGCCGACCGAGGAGTAAATACCCAGCTGGCGGAACAGTCCTTCCATACCAAAGGTGCGCGCTTCGTCCGGTACAATCGGTACGATGCGACTGCCCAGGTCCTTGTCTTTCAGCAGTTGCGACAGGATGCGCACATATACCATGGTGGTGGACACTTCGCGGTCGCCGCTGCCATCCAGAATGGACTTGAGCACATCCAGCGACGGCGTGGGGATGCTGATACTGCGGGAGCGGCGCTGCGGTACCGGACCGCCCAGCTTGTCGCGGGTCTTGCGCAGGTACTGCATCTCCGCGCTGTCCTCGGCTGGACGGTAGAACGGCAGGCTTTCCAGCTCGTCATCGTCAATCGGAATGGCAAAGTTGTCGCGGAAGCTGCGCAGGCTGTCCATATCAACTTTTTTCACGTTGTGGGCAATGTTCTGCCCTGCGCCGCTGCCGGTGCCATAACCCTTGATGGTCTTGGCCAGAATTACGGTTGGCTGGCCTTCGTGGTTGACCGCCGCGTGGTAGGCCGAATAGACCTTGAACGGGTCATGGCCGCCGCGGTTGAGCTTCCAGATTTCGTCGTCGGACATGTCCTCGACCATCTTCAGCAGGCGCGGGTCGGCACCGAAGAAGTCCTTGCGCACAAAGGCTCCGTCGTTGGCCTTGTAGTTCTGGTAGTCACCATCCAGCGCATCTTCCATGCGCTGCTGCAGCGCACCTTCGGTGTCCTTGGCAAACAGCGGATCCCACAGGCGGCCCCAGATCACCTTGACCACGTTCCAGTCGGCACCGCGGAAGTTGCCTTCCAGCTCCTGAATAATTTTGCCGTTGCCGCGCACCGGGCCGTCCAGACGCTGCAGGTTACAGTTGATAACGAAAATCAGGTTGTCGAGCTTTTCGCGCCCGGCCAGCGAAATCGCGCCCAGCGCTTCCGGCTCGTCGGTTTCACCGTCACCGAGGAAACACCAGACCTTCTGCTTGCCCGCCGGGATAAAGCCGCGATACTCCAGATACTTCATGAAGCGTGCCTGATAAATCGCCTGAATCGGCCCCAGACCCATGGATACGGTCGGGAACTGCCAGAAGTCAGGCATCAGCCAGGGGTGCGGGTAAGAAGCCAGACCGTTACCGTCCACTTCGCGGCGGAAGTTTTCCAGCTGTTCCTCGCTCAGGCGTCCTTCCAGAAACGCGCGGGAGTAAATGCCCGGCGCAGCATGACCCTGGAAGTAAATCAGGTCGCCGCCATGTTCTTCGGTCGGTGCCTGAAAGAAATAGTTAAAGCCAATGTCGTACAGGGTGGCGCTGGAGGCAAAGGTGGAAATATGCCCGCCCAGATCCGGATCGCTGAGGTTGGCACGCATCACCATTGCCAATGCGTTCCAGCGAACCAGCGAGCGGATACGGCGCTCCATAAACAGGTCACCCGGCATGCGTGCTTCGTGGGTTACCGGAATGGTGTTGCGATAGGGGGTGGTGATGGCATGTGGCAGGCGGATACCGCTGCGGCTGGCCTGCTCACCCAGACGGGACAGCAGATAGTGGACACGCTCCTCGCCTTCACGCTCTTCGACCGAGCTTAATGCGTCGAGCCATTCCTGGGTTTCAACCGGATCTAGATCATGCATGACTGACTCCTGAACCAAATCAATTTAGGCAAGCCCACAAACTGCTTGCACAGGGGGAGCACACTGTCTGCAGTGCCGGCTCCGTTCTTCTGTGTAGTTTTACTACATTTTTGTGCTTTCGTCATCCTTGCGCTGTAACGCTTTAGGATTAGACCCTCAGGTCATACAATACGCCAATTCGATGGCAACGTCCTGCCGGCAGATGCGGCAACAGCGTCCCGGCCCTGGAGTGCCCGCACGGCATACGGATTAGAATGCCGGCCCCATTACCACGTCACGCGCCTTGTCCGCTCCAGGTTTCGCCATGATCCCGCAGCCATTATCCGAACTCCCCGCCAGTCTGGCCCCGTTACAACGCCAGGCACGACAACGCTGGCAAAGCGCTTTGTCAGAATCCGGCGCAGACATGGCCGGCCTGTCCGCCGCACAGCAGGCCAGTGTACTCAACGTCTTTACCCTTAGTGAGTTTGTGCTCGATCATGCCTGCCGTGATCCGAACCTGTTTTTACAACAGCTCGAAACGGGCGAACTGTCGGCTCGCCAGGACCATAACAGCCTGACCCGTACGCTCTACCCGCACCTCAACCTGTGCACCAGTGAAGACGAGCTGCAAACCCTGCTGCGCCGCTTTCGCAACCGCCAGCAGCTGCGCATTATCTGGCGTGAGTTGACCCGCCAGTCCTGCCTGGAAACCACTACAACCGAGCTGAGCGCACTGGCCGATGTCTGCATCGAGCAGGCCTACCAGTGGCTCTATGCCCGCCACTGCCAGCAATCCGGTACGCCCATCGGCCGCCACAGCGGCAAACCCCAGCACCTGGTGGTGCTGGCCATGGGCAAGCTGGGAGCCAGCGAACTCAACCTGTCCTCGGATGTAGACCTGATTTTCACCTATCCGGAAGCCGGCGAAACCACCGGCGCCAAGCGCAGCCTGGATAACCAGGAGTTTTTTATCCGGCTGGGACAAAAGCTGATCAAGGTGCTGGACTCGCAAACTGTTGACGGTTTTGTGTTCCGCGTGGATATGCGCCTGCGCCCCTACGGTGCCGGCGGCCCGCTGGCGCACAGTTTTCTGGCCATTGAGCAGTACTACCAGAATCAGGGCCGCGACTGGGAACGCTACGCCATGATCAAGGCCCGTGTGGTAGCCGGCGACCAGCAAGCCGGTAGCCGGCTGCTGCGCATCTTGCGGCCCTTTGTTTATCGCCGCTATCTGGACTTTTCCGCCATTGAGGCCTTGCGCGCCATGAAGCAACTGATCCAGCAGGAGGTCATGCGCAAGGATATGGATGACAACATCAAGCTGGGCAGCGGCGGCATCCGCGAAGTGGAATTTATCGCCCAGGCCTATCAGCTGATCCATGGCGGACGCGACCTGAGCCTGCAGCAGCGCCCGCTGCTGGACGTGCTGGATACGCTATCCCGCAAGGGCTACAAGGATGCCGGCGATGCTGCCGCGCTCAAAGACGCCTACCGCTTCCTGCGCTACACCGAGCATGCCCTGCAGGCGGTCGCCGACCAGCAGACCCAGAGCCTGCCCGCGCAGCCGGTGGAGCAGGCAAGGCTGGCCGCCATCATGGGCTACACCGGCTGGGAGAGCTTCATGCTGCGCCTGAACGATTGCCGTCAGCTGGTCGAGCAGCAGTTTCGTGCCGTCATCGCCGATCCCGACCGTGACGACGAAGAATACATTGGCGGCGAATGGCTGCCGGTGTGGGAGCAATCCATCCCCGAAGACAGCATCCTTGGC
Source organism: uncultured Thiopseudomonas sp. (assembly GCA_964625365.1). Taxonomy (GTDB): domain Bacteria; phylum Pseudomonadota; class Gammaproteobacteria; order Pseudomonadales; family Pseudomonadaceae; genus Thiopseudomonas. The sequence continues at coordinate 23,041 of CAZVDA010000010.1, forward strand.
CAGCTCTCCGAGGCCGGATTCGCCGACCCGGCCGCCAGCTGGCAGCGCCTGAGCCAGTTGCGTAACGGCAGCCAGGTACGCGCCATGCAGCGGGTGGGCCGTGAACGCCTTGATGCCTTTATGCCGCGCCTGCTATCGCATGTGGTAGAGCAGGAGCAGCCCGATCTGGTACTGGAGCGTGTCTTGCCGCTGATTGAAGCCGTAGCGCGCCGCTCCGCCTATCTGGTGCTGCTGACCGAAAACCCGGGTGCCCTGTCACGGCTGCTGGAGCTGTGCGCTGCCAGCCCCTGGATTGCCACCCAGCTCACCCGCTTCCCTGCCCTGCTCGACGAACTGCTCAACGCCGGCCGCCTGTATCGTCCGCCACAGGCACCGGAACTGACCGCCGAGCTGCGCGAACGCTTGCTGCGCATCCCCGAAGACGACCTTGAACAACAAATGGACGTATTACGTCACTTCAAGCTGGCACACCGCCTGCGGGTAGCCGCCTCGGAAATTGCCGGCACCCTGCCGCTAATGAAGGTCAGCGACTATCTGACCTGGCTTGCCGAAGCCATCCTCACCGAAGTACTGCACCTGGTCTGGCAGGAAATGCTGCGCAAGCATGGACGTCCCAAACGGCAGGACGGTAGCGACTGCGAACTGGACTTCATCATCGTCGGCTACGGCAAACTGGGCGGCATCGAACTGGGCCACGGCTCCGACCTAGATCTGGTCTTCCTCTACGACTGCGACCCGCTGGCCGACACCGACGGCCCGCGCCCGATTGACGGCGCCCAGTTCTACACCCGCCTGGGCCAGCGGCTGATCTCCATGCTGACCACCCGCACCACCTCGGGCGGGCTGTACGACATCGACATGCGGCTGCGCCCGGGTGGCGACTCCGGCCTGCTGGTCAGCTCGCTGACATCCTTCGCCCGCTACCAGGAACAGGAAGCCTGGACCTGGGAGCACCAGGCACTGGTACGTGCCCGCGTGCTCACCGGCTGCCCGCGCCTGGCAGACGCCTTTACCAGCGTACGACTCGACGTGCTGGCCCGCCAGCGCGAACTGGAACACCTGCGCGAAGAAGTCAGCCTGATGCGCGACAAAATGCGGCATAATCACGGCACCCGGCCCACTGCGGGCGGTCTGGCCGATGAAGCCTTCACCCCAGCCGGCCAGTTCGAGCTCAAACAGGACGCCGGCGGTATTGTTGACATTGAATTTATGGTGCAATATGCCGCCTTGGCCTGGTCATGGCGCTACCCGCAACTGGTCACCTACACCGATAATATCCGTATCCTGGATGCGCTCGGCGAAGCCGGCCTGATCAGCATGGACAACATGCACATGCTGCAGGAGGCCTACAAAGCCTACCGTGCCGCTGCCCACCGATTTGCTCTGCAAAAGCAGCCTGCCGTGGTCAGTGGCGAACACTTTCACCCAGAGCGCCAGCACGTCATGCAGATATGGCGCTCGTTGGGACTCAGTTACCATCCGCAGCAGGACGCAACCCGCACCCCGGGCCTGCCGGATATATAAAGCAAAGCAACGCTTATTTTTCAGGAGTTACAAAAATGTCGATGGCTGATCGTGACGGTCTGATCTGGTATGACGGCGAAATGGTTGAATGGCGCAA